>WRLK01000008.1 GCA_009777635.1 Oscillospiraceae bacterium
TAGACATGACGGTCGCCGCAAACGTCGCGTCGCGCCTGCGCGGACGGTGCATGGTAAACGCAGGGCAAAAGCCGTATTTCTCCGTTAAAATCCCCCCCGGCGGCGACCCGGTTGACACGATAAGGGAAGCGGTTGAGGCGATGGCGACGTGAGGACAACGCTTTTATATGCTTAGTTACTGTTGCGGATGTACAACTACAGAAAATGCTTATTAGATGCGGTTAAAAATAACTATTATATAAGAACAGAACGCAATTATGTTCAACAGTGAACCTATCAGAAATTCTGATAAATTTATTTTTTTAATGCAAATAAGAACTATCCTTGAAACAAGACACAGTACAATAATGAATAACGAGATTTCCGAAATGAGTATTGCAGTGTTCCAAGCTACAAGCCCTTCAAGTCCAAAAATATTATATTTGCCTGCCCATCCGGTATTATTTTGAATATAATAACTAAATCCTAACAATACATAATTCACTATTGTTGTTAAAATTGAAATAGTAAAAAACAAATTTCCTGGACATGGCTTTTTCAAATACTTCATCTCACGCCCCTAATATAAATTTTCCACAGCCGCTAACCTTTTCCGGATTCCATTACGCAGTCCCATTTGCTTCTTTTAAAACCCGCACCTCGTTTTTGTATTCGTCGCGGGTTAAGACATGGTTTAACAGCGGGATTGCCGCCCTTGTCGAAATGCGGGAGGGAAGCCCGAGCTTTGCGTAAAGCTCACGCCTTAAAAACGCGCTGTTATCGCCGCCGCAAAGGCCGTCCTCGTATAAATCCATGCGGGTGATTTCATCGCCCGTTTCCTTTTTCTTTTTCAGATTAGCCGCAATCCCCGCGCGCTCGAACGCCTGCCTTAAAACGGCGGACTCCATGCCCTCGACGCCGAGCTTGCCCTCTGCCGAGGGCTTTCGTTTTCTTCGCTCCTTGCCTAAAATATCGGGGATATACACGTTTATAATCTCGCCCTCCCACACGATGCCGGAGAGCATGGCGCGTATCTGAAAGCCCGCCGCGTCGGAATCCGTCAGCACGACGATGCCGCAGGTTTTGGCAAGGGTCCTTATCAGCTTTTGCATTTCTTTGTCCTTGAAAATCCGAAAGCCGTTCGTGGTGAGGATCAAGCCGTCAATCAGCACTTCCAGTTTGATTTTGTCGTATTTTCCCTCAACGATTACAGCCTGCGTAAGCTTTATCCTTTCCACGCCCTCACCCCACTATGAGGAACAGCTCCGTTACGGCTTTTTCCAGTAATATTTTATCGTCTATGCCTGTTGATTTCATCTTAAGGTCGCAGTCGTAAAGCGTGTTTAACGCCCGTCTAAGCTGCTGTGACGACAGCCTTGACGAAAACGCGTTCTGCACGCGGTAACTGCTTTTATAGCCGAACGCCCTCGACATATCCTCGGTGGTTTTGCCCTCGTTTTTTGCAGCCCTTGCGCGGTACATATCGACAAACGACATCTCCAGCACCGCCAGAATCGCCACCGGGGATTCGCGCAGATAAAATAAATTAGAGAGAATATCCATCGCGCGTTTTGTGTTTCCTGAAAGAATATTCCTGCTTAAATCGAACACCCGCGCCTCAATTTTCGGTATAGAAACGGCGTCCACGTGCGCTTTTAAAACCGTGCCTCCGCCCGCATACGCGCAGATTTTCGCGGTTTCGGTATTAAGCGTGTGCATATCGTTTTCGCATACTTGCAGGATATATTTGCACACGGCCGTTTCGATCTTGCACCCGTTTTTTTTCGCCGCAGATTTGATAAACGCCACAAGCCCTGCGGCATCCCTTGCGCCAAGCTCGACGGCAGTTCCGTATTTTTCCGCAAGCTTTACGAGTTTTTTCGCGTTCGCGCCGTCAAACAGGTGCGGCTTTCCCGTCACCAGCAATACGCACGCGGGGTTTAAATCCGAGAATACTTCTTCAAGCTTTAAAAAATCCTCGGCGTTAAAGCGCTTTGGGTCGACGTCGTCGAGCAGCACGCACTTTTCCAAAGCGCCGAAGGGCAGAGTTTCCGTCGCGTCATAAAGCATGTCCGGGTCTAATTTCCTGCCGTCAAGCTTTTGGAAGTTAAATGCCGACTCATCTTTACAAACCGTCCTGATTATTTTTTTAGCCCACAAATCAATCAGGTAGCTTTCGCTGCCGAACAAAAGGTACAGCCCCGCCGCACCCGTATCCATAAACGCCTTTGAAAAGCTGTTTTCGTTTTTATATAGCATGGCAACCCCTCAAGATATATGATACCATAAAAAGAGAAAAAAGGGAAGCTGTAGCGGCCTGTTTGTTGTGTTGCGACAAGGGGCGGCCCGTAAGGCGTTTAGCCAATTTTTGCCGTATTGTGTCAAACGCCAAAAGAACCGCCGGCCTTATGGCCGGCGGTTCTTCGCTACTACAATGTGTTATTCGCCTGATTGCTCTTCTTTCATTTTCGCATAGCACTCGCTGCAGTATACAGGGCGGTCTTCCCTCGGACGGAAAGGAACCTTTGCATCCTGGCCGCAAGACGCGCATGTGGCCGTGAACATCTCGCGGTCAGGCCTTGCGCTGTTCTTTCTTGCATCGCGGCAGGGCTTGCACCTTTGAGGCTCGTTCACGAAGCCTCTCTCAGCGTAGAATTCCTGTTCACCGGCGGTGAAGATGAATTCAGATTCACATTCTTTGCAGATTAGAGTTTTGTCAGAGTACATTTTTTCTACCTCGCTTTAAAATTTACCCGTGGACTGGAAATGCTGAGACTGAGAAGGACTCGGGACACCGCCGCCAAGGGTTATGACAGCCATCTAAGGCTGATTGCCATGAAGAAAAGGGTGCCGGACTAAAGTTCCGGCCTTAGCTTTCGTCTAACTCTTTGCAAGGCATTGTCCACAGCTTTTGTGGTAGTACTCAGCATCTGCGCGGTTTGCAGGTAGGAATGCCCTCTGAGATAAAGCTTTAAAACTTGCCATTCAAAATTGGACAAAAGAGATTTGATTTGTTCTTTTAGAAGCGCCGAATGCTCCCGCTCGATATAAATATCCTCCGCCGGCATTGTAATTGCGCTTCCTGTGAGATTCTCCTTATCGATCACATCGATGGAAACACCTGTTTTTTCAGTTGTTTTAATCTGTCTTTTCACGGCCGTCGCCATCGCGTTGTTGACGCATACCGCGGCGTATGTCTTAAATTGCACGCCTTGTTTTTCATTAAAGCTTTTTACGGCTTTAAACAACGCAAGCATGCCTTCCTGAACGAAATCCTCGGTATCTGAGCCGACTACGCTTGAATAACGCATCGCCCTTAGCTTCAAAACAGGCGCATACCGCCCGCATAACACATCAAACGCGTCCTTGCCGCCGCTTTTGGCAATTAAGGCAAGCTCCTCGTCAGAAGCTGCTTCTAAATTCGCAACCGGCCCGATATTCATAGGTAGTCCCCGTTTAAGCGTCATTCGATACCATACTAAACCATAATTTCGCAATTGTCAATAGTTTGTCCGCAGTTTATTTGGTTTATTTCGGTTTTTCGTCATCTTATCGTAATGTCGTTGATCCATTTGCCGCGTAATACCCGGATCAGCGCAGTTATAACCTTTAAGATTTCGTCCGTTTTCAGTATGGAATACACAAGCCAAACAGGCAGCCCGAGAACCAATCCGGCGACGGCGCCCAGCGGGATGCAGATGCACCACATAAATACAATGTCAATAACCAAAACAAAGCGCGTGTCTCCCCCGCCGCGCAGAATCCCCACCATCATGTTTGCGGCAAGCGCCACGAAAATGACGACGACGGAGTGCACGTTGATAATTTGCCTTGCGTATTCCTTTGCAAGCGGAGAGATGTTGTAAAAGCCTATCACAGGGGTTTTCAGAAGCTGTACCGCAACGCACCCGATAAGACCCAGAAGAAAGCTTATCGCTAAAATCGTTCGCGCATACTCCTTCGCCTTTTCGTATTCGCCTGCGCCGACGGTGTTCCCGATTACAACGGCGGAGGCGTTCGCCACGCCGAACATCGCGATCGTGACAAGCTGCGCAAGCACCATGCAGATTGCGTTTGCCGCGGTAAATTCACGTCCCATGCGCCCGATTATAACGGCGATGACCGCCATTCCCGAGCCCCATATCAATTCGTTTATTATAACGGGCATCCCGGCTTCAAGAAATTTGCGGGCCATGCCGAGGTTTCTTGTAAAAAACATTTTTAAACGGTACTGTATCTTCTTGTCATATTTAATCATGTATACCGCGATGATTATAATTTCGGCAACCCTTGCGATGCACGTGGATATCGCGGCTCCGCTAACGCCCAGAGCGGGAGCGCCTAAGTTGCCGAATATCAAAACCCAGTTTAAAAACGCGCATATAACAAGCGAGCTGGTTGAGACGATAAGCGCGATTTTTACAATACTTACGGCGCGGATTAAGTGTATCGTCGTAATCGAAACGCCCATAAACAGATACGAAAGCCCGACGATGCGAAGGTATTTGACGCCTTCTTCGATTACCTCTAGGTCGGTTATAAAGACCGCTATAACCTGCCGCGGAAAAAACACGGCCAGCAGCGTGAAGAAAACTCCCGCCACAAGGATGATGCGGTACATAACCGTCATGATTTTTTGTATGGATTCCACGTCTTTTCTGCCCCAGTATTGCGCCGCAAGAACGCTTGCGCCGCTTCCTGTGCCGAAAGAAAGCAGGATAAAAATAAAGGTAAGCTGGTTCGCGATCGAGACCGCCGAAAGCTGAACCTCGCCGAGCATTCCGACCATAACGGTATCGGCTAAGGAAACGCCGAACAAAATAAGCTGCTGAAGCGCGACCGGAAGCGCGATCGACAAAAGCCCTCTGTAAAAATTTTTATCCTTTACAAATAAATTCATGTTATGTAATCCTCAAAGTCTTTCCCAATACTCTGTGCAAACGCGCAATATGAAGTATAGCATATCGCGAAGTCTATTGATAGTTGTGATTTTTCCTATTCTTTCGCGATGATATGCCCGAATTTTTTGTATATTTGTATCATTTCTCTTGAGGTTTCATTGTTTTCGTAAAGCAACAACACAGGCTCCGCCTTTAAAAACGGCTTGGCCCCACGCTTTCCCTCTATAAGCACAAGCCACGGCGCGCTGTCTTTGTCCTTTTGCACGAGGCGCATCCGCTTTGGCTCAAGCTTGTTGGAACGCATCGCTTCGAGCACGTCCGCTAAGCGCTCAGGCAGATGGCACATGCAGAACCTGCCGCCAAACCGCAGCAGCTTTGAAGCTGCGGCGCAGCAGTCGTTTACCGTGCACAACGTTTCGTGGCGCGCGATTTTGTCGCTTTCCCCCAAGCTGATAATCCCGGAGCCGCCCGCGTTGTAAGGCGGGTTACAGGTCACAAGGTCGAAGCCGCCAAAGGAAAGCACGCCTTTCAGCTCACGCAAATCGCAGAGAACGGGCGAGAGTTTTTCTTCAAGGGCGTTTAGCCGCACCGTTTCTGAAAGCTGGTCGATCGCCCGCTTTTGTATATCCACGGCAACAACGCTTTTTGCAAGGTTATCGCGCAGCCATAAAAGCGGGATGATTCCGCAGCCCGTGCCTAAATCGCAGGCGACGGAACGCTTTTCGGGCCGCGCAAAATAAGACAGCAAAAATGCGTCCGTGCCGAACGTGTGCTCATCCGAGATGCAAACCTTTATCCCTCCGATGTCCTCCGTTTTGCAGATCATATTATTACTTCCAATCCGTTTTAAAAATCATGATTTTGTGGTATTATATAATGTACGATTAACTTTGCGGGGTGAGGAGATGGCGGCGAAAAAACTTCTTTTGATTTATAACCCGCATTCCGGCAAGGGGGAGTTTCCGGCAAGGCTTTCCGATGTGGCCGACCGCTTCACAAAAGCCGGGCTCGAGGTCACGGTGCGGCCCACGCAGGGTAAAAAAGACGCGTACAACACGATCATTTCACGCGCGAAAGACTTCGACTGCGTCTGCTGCTCCGGCGGGGACGGCATGGTAAGCGAAGCTGTCGGCGCTATCATGAATCTAAAAAAGCGCCCGGTGTTCGGGTATATCCCGTCGGGGACTACGAACGATTTCGCGTCGACGTTTAACATCCCGAGAGACGCGATTATGGCGGCCGACGTCATCACGTTCGGAGTCCCGCGCGATATTGACGCGGGCTATTTCGGCGGCACATGCTTTGCGTATGTTGCGGCGTTCGGGCTTTTCACCGATGTGACGTATGCGACGAATCAGGACTTTAAAAATATATTCGGGCACGCTGCATATATGATTGAGGGCGCAATGCGGCTCGGTTCAATTATATCACACAAGTGCGAAATAGACATTGACGGCGAAGCGATCGCCGGCGACTTCATCTTCGGCATGGCGTCGAACACATTGTCGGTCGGCGGATTTAAAATGCCGTCGGAAACGAATATCCAGCTTGACGACGGCTTGTTTGAGGTCATGCTTGTGAAAAGGCCTAGGAGGCTTGCCGATTTACATAAAATCGCGTTGTCGCTTTTAACCCAAGGGGTGGAGTCCAATGCGCTGATTCTAAGGCAGGCGAAAAAGATGCGCGTCGTTTCAAGGAAACCGCTGGATTGGACGCTTGACGGCGAGTTCGGCGGAACAACGACCGACATAACCATCGAAAACAAAAAACAGGCGTTCGAAATCATGGTTCCGCTGCCGGAAATAACAATCGTTTAAAAAATTTTACAAATAATTCATAATTTGTTTACAGTCAAGCCCCCTTGCAAAATAAGGCAAAGTGTGGTAAGATTACAAAGCTATTGATGAATGAAAGGAAATACGTTAATGAGTATACTCGAAATTGTCGGCGGAATCCTTATGATTTTAATGTGTATCGCGATTGTGGTTGCGGTGGCCTTGCAGGAAAGCCCGAAAGGCTCCGGCATCAGCGCGCTTACCGGCGGCGACTCGTATTTCAACAGGAATCAGGGCAGAACGCTTGACTCCATGCTTGCAAAAACCACGAAATATTTGGCCATTGCGTTTTTTGTCCTCACCGTTCTCGTATACGCGGCCGATGTTTTCCTGCGCTGAGAATACGGGCGTGTTTAGTCCGGCAGCTTAAAACAAGCGGCTTAATACCGCCGTAAAGCGATGCGGCAGTAGTTTCGCTCTATGTATTATGAAACAATGAATCACGGCGTCTGTCAAGCGGGATTGATAAAAACAGTAATCATAACGAAAAACGGAGCAGATGGGTAACCTTATCTGCTCCATTTTTTATAGTTTTAAAAACCAACGTTTTTATGACCGTTCTTGTCTGCGATTAATGACGCAATCTACAGTTCTATTGCCCAAAGTCAAAACGATATGATTGCGAGTAGTTTTGCATAAACAGCGCCCGCCGACGGCGAAATTACAAAAGAGCCGAAGGGAATAATCTTGCAAGAGGCGATGAAACAAATGAAAAAACGGATACTTATCTCAATATTTTTAATGGTTGTGACACTGTTCGCAGCGTATCCGGCTGTGTTTGCCACAGATGACGGCGAAGTTGAGATGAAAGAAAGCGATCCGCGCTATACGGAGTTTTACGGCAAAATAATCGGCACAATTCTGGGCGGGATTTCTGAAACCTTAATCCCTAATATTTTTAATGGGGTTGTGGTTTACTACAGCAATCCGACCGCTGCGATTGAAGATATACGCAGGGGCAGGATAGACGGGTTTATGCACGACCTGACGATTCTGGAAAATATAGTGACAGCGCCCGGCAATGAGGATTTGGAGATTGTGGAGGTTCCCGCTGAAATCTTTATTGCGCCCATAGGCGCGGTGTCGAATGATCTTAAGCTGATCGGCCGTTTCAACGCCTTTTTATCGGACATTGAAATAGACGGAACATTGAAAGATATGCAAGACCGCTGGATGTTTGCTTCCCCGGGGTTTGAGCCGTCCATGGCCGACCTTTGGCTGACCGGCGAAAACGGGGTCTTACGGGTGGCGACGACGACACAGAGAGGCTTGGATGTCGAGCTTGTCTTGCTTTTCGCAAAACGCGAGGGCTTGCTTGTAGAGTTTACAGAAGTTGATTTTACCGCGTTGATTCCCCATGTTTTAAGCGGACATGCCGATATGGCGATTGCAAACATCTCTATAACGGAGGAACGCAAGGAAAGCATTTCGTTTACTTATCCTTTATACTACGACCAATATGGAATCCTTACATTAAAACTGGATGCGGCCGGTAACGCTGCAAGGCGGGAAGCCGGACTGTTTGAACGGCTGAAAATTGCAGTGGAGCGCAACCTTCTCATTGACGGCCGCTGGAAAATAATTGCAAACGGCCTGGGCGTGACGATGGTAATCGCGCTTTCGGCGCAGGCGCTCGGCACAATTTTCGGGTGTTTTCTGTGTTTTATGCTGATACGCGGCAACAAATTCGCGGTATGGCTTGTAAACTGTTATTGCGGCATGATTTATGGCACGCCCAGGGTTGTGCTGTTGCTGGTTACATACTATATTATTTTCAGCGATATGGACGTGTCGAATATCCTTGTGGCGATTTTGGCGTTTACGATGATGTGCGCCGCGGAGGTCGGACAAAAATTGAAAAGCGCAATTGATACCGTGGCCCGTGTGGAAATTGAAGCGGCGAGGAGCTTGGGGTTCACCGCATTCGGGGCGTTTACGATGGTTACGCTGCCACAGGCTGTGCGCCGGGTTTTGTCGGGGTATTCCAATGATTTTGTCAAGCTGGTGAAGGCTACGGCGATTGTAGGCTACATCGCC
Source organism: Oscillospiraceae bacterium (assembly GCA_009777635.1). Lineage (GTDB taxonomy): Bacteria > Bacillota > Clostridia > Oscillospirales > Ruminococcaceae > WRAV01. The sequence continues at coordinate 8,753 of WRLK01000008.1, forward strand.
ATTGTGGATTTGGCACGCGCGGGTGACATTATCCGCGGGCGCACATATGACGCGTATTTTCCAATCCTGTTTGTCGCCCTGATTTATTTAACGTTTACAACAATATTGGCAAAGCTGATTAAGTATACGGTGAATAAGATCAACAGAGGTGTAATGCCATGAGCTTGATTTCCATAAGAAACCTTGAAAAGCATTACGGCGGCAACGTGATATTAAAAGATGTGAACGCAGATATAAAAAAAGGGGAAATCATCTCCATTATCGGCTCGTCAGGGGTAGGGAAAAGCACATTTCTGCGGGCGCTTAACTTCCTTGACCCGCCTACCGGCGGCGAGGTGTTTTTTGGCGGCGAAAAGCTGACGAAGCAAAATATCGACGCCATGCGTCACAGGCTGGGCATGGTGTTTCAAGATTTCGGATTGTTCAGCCATATGACCGTATTGGACAATCTGATAAAACCACAAGTCAAGCTGCTCAAAATCCCGGCAAAAGAAGCGGAGCTAAAAGCGCGTGCACTTTTAAAAACCGTTTGGCTAAGCGACCGGGCGCGATACTACCCGCACCAGCTTTCAGGCGGGCAAAAACAGCGCGTGGCGATTGCCCGCTGCCTTGCCATGTCACCTGAGGTAATCTTGTTCGACGAACCCACAAATGCCCTTGACCCGGGCATGACCAGCGAGGTTATGGCTGTAATCCGAAATCTTGCAAAGTCTGGCATTACGATGCTCATCGTCACGCATGAAATGGATTTTGCCCGCGACATGTCAAGCCGCGTGTTTTATTTGGATGAAAAGGGGATTTATGAAGACGGCAGCCCCGAACAAATTTTCGACAAGCCGCAAAAACCGAAAACCCGGGCGTTTATTTATAATTTCCAATCCTTTCACTACAACGTGCCGGGACATGATTTTGATTTTGCGGAATTGTTGAACAAAGTCGAAGACTTTTGCTATCGCCACGCAATTGACAAAAAAATAGGGAACAGGCTGCAGCTTCTGGCGGAAGAGCTAATCCTAAATATCATAACCCCAAACTACGGAGCTTGTTCGCTTGCCGTCAGCTTTTCGGGGAAGCTAAGGGCATATGAGCTGTCGGTGACATACGGCGGTGAAAAATCCAACGCGCTGGCATATACAGAGGATGAGATTGCCGCGTCAATTGTGAGAGAGAGCGCAAAAACATTGCAGCATACATATACCGACAACAAAAACTGCATAACGGCAACGATATAGGCATGGCTTGCATCAAACGCCGGATTGTGGATGAGGAAACGGCATGACCACAAAATCATGCCGTTTCTGAGAAAGAATACCTTATTGTTTTATGCAATCCGGTCATTTAGGGGCGCGTCTTTTCGCTGTGCCAATCGGTTACCTTGGCCTTTCGCCGATGTAGATTGTGACCGGCATCCGGTCGCTCTGTACCGTTTGAAAATCATTCGGCGACAGCGCCGCGACGTTCGCGGTGGCTTCGTATACGCCGTCGGGCAGCCTTTGACCGTCAAGGCTTAGCTTGTCGTAGTCAATGGCGGCGCCCGGCTCGAGCGCGCCTGTGTAGTAAAGCGAGCGCATCGTCTCGTTATCTACGATGTCGACGCTCAAATAGTATGTGTTGCCGTCCGGGTTTTCAACAAGTACGTTGCCCTGTTCGGTGGACGACGGGAAATATATCCTGCCGTTAAAGGTATACGGGAAATCGCTGCCGCCTGAAATCTCGTCGCCGGATGCGGGCGACGCGCTGCCGGACGACGGCTCGCCGGCGCTGCCCTCGTCTATTACCGCCATATCGCGAAACGCGGTCAGCCGAAGCGTAAGGACAACCAGCGTAATGCCCAGAATCGCATAGCAAAACGCGCGGGTTATACGCTTTGTGTTGGAATAAAGCCCCATCGAAGACCCCCTTATATCCTATACACCTATATCATATCACGCTAAGGCGGCATGTTCAAGCTTTTGAATCGATTTCCTTTCTTGCCATGTCAATAAAGCCGGAAATTTTCATCGCGCCGGTGTCGCCGCCCTTTCTGGAACGCACCGCAACCTCGCCGTTTTCAATCTCGCGGTCCCCGATTATGAGCATGTACGGAACCTTTTCAAGCTGACCCGCGCGGATGCGAAAGCCGATCTTTTCGTTGCGGTTGTCAATCTCGGCGCGGATGCCGTTTGCTTTGAGCTGCCTTAATACCTCCTGCGAATAGTCAAGCTGGCTGTCGCCTATCGGCATGACAAGCACCTGCGTCGGCGAAAGCCACATGGGAAGCGCCCCCGCGTATTTTTCAAGCAGCAGCGCGATCGTGCGCTCATAGCAGCCGATCGACGTGCGGTGGATGATATACGGGTGTTTTTTCGTGTTGTCGCTGTCCACGTACACCATGCCGAACTGCTCGGCCAAAAACGGGTCGATCTGCACGGTGATGAGCGTGTCCTCCTTGCCGTGGACGTTCTTAATCTGGACGTCCAGCTTCGGCCCGTAAAACGCAGCCTCGCCGTCGGCTTCGACATAGCTGAGACCAAGATGGTCGAGGATAACCCTCATCTTGTTCTGGCAATCCTCCCAGACCTCCGCGTTGTCGATGTATTTTTCGCGGTTATCGGGATCCCATTTCGAGAAGCGGTATGTGAGGTCCTCTAAAAGCCCCAAATCGCCCATCATCTCCTGGATCAGCGACACAACGCCGTCGAACTCGGCTTCAAGCTGCTGCGGCGTGACGACAAGGTGCGCCTCCGAGATTGTGAATTGCCGCACGCGGATGAGCCCGTGCATCTCGCCGGACGATTCGTTGCGGAACAACGTCGACGTCTCGCCGTACCTGATCGGCAAATCCTTGTATGAGTGAAGCTCCGTGTTGTAAATGCTGTACTGGAACGGACACGTCATCGGCCTGAGCGCGAAGACTTCCTTGTCTTTTTCCGGATCGCCCATGACAAACATGCCGTCGCGGTAATGCTCCCAGTGCCCCGATATTTTATAAAGCTCGCTCTTTGCCATGTATGGAGTCTTCGTAAGCAGATATCCGCGCTGTTCTTCAGTGTCCTCGACATAGCGGGTAAGAATCTGGAAGAGCTTCGCGCCTTTCGGCATGAAAAGCGGCAGCCCCTGACCGATCACATCGGAGGTCGTGAAGTATTTAAGCTGCCGGCCTATCAGGTTGTGGTCGCGTTTTTTTGCTTCCTCCACGGCTTCGAGGTGCGCCGCAAGCTCCGCCGCTTTCGGAAACGCCGTGCCGTAAACGCGGCAGAGCATCTTGTTCTTTTCATTGCCGCGCCAGTACGCGCCCGTCGCCGACGTCAATTTAAACGCTTTGACTCCGGCTGTGCTTAAAAGATGGGGACCGGCGCAAAGGTCGGTGAATTCCCCCATTTTGTAAAAGCTTAAGTCTTCGCCCGCCGCCGCGTGCTCGCGCATCAGCTCAAGCTTATACGGCTCGCCGGAAAGCAATTCTTCGGTTTCGTCCGCGGAAACCGCAAACCGCTCAATTTGAAGCGATTCCTTTACGATTTTCGCCATTTCCTTTTCGATTAATACAAGCTCGTCGGGCGTAAAGGGATTTTCCACGTCAAAGTCGTAGTAAAAACCGTTATCAATCGATGGGCCGATTGCAAGCTTTGCATCAGGGTACAGCCTTTTGACCGCGCACGCCAGGATATGGCTTGCCGTATGCCAAAACGTATGCTTTCCCCCATCGTCTGAAAACGTGAGGACCTGAAGCTCGCAGTCCTCTGTGAGCGCATCGCGCAAATCCTTTTGCCCGCCGTTAACATTCGCGCAGCACGACGCTTTAAAAAGACCCTCGCCCAAGCTTTTACAGACGTCGGCAATGGTACTGCCTGTCCGGAATTCTTTTACAATTCCGCCTTTTAATGTAAGTTTTATCATTTATCACAAGCCTCTTTCTATTGGCAAAGTTTAGTGGGTGGTGCAATCTTATAAATATTTATCTAAGCAATTGTAACACCGTTTTTTCGCAAAATCAAGCGGCAAATCGATTAAATTGCTGCGCTGTGGCGCATAATTCTTCAAAATTGTTAAAAATTTGGCTTGACAAGCGGTGCTGCTCATACTAAAATAGAACATGTATATCATTGTAACTATTTTGTTACAAAATAGTTCTTTGACAATTAAATATAGATAGGAGGTTCCCTGATGTTGGCACACGTTATCCCTGTGCTTATTCCCGTTGGACTTGCATTTGTTGTTGGAGCTATCGCCTTTTTTTTAGGTGTTCAATATAGAAAAAAAGTCGCGGAAGCGGAGCTTGGTTCCGCCGAAGAAGAAGCCAAACGAATCGTAAGCGATGCAATCAAAAATGCGGAAAGTAAAAAGAAAGAAGCCTTGGTTGAGGCAAAAGATGAAATCCACAAAATGAGAACCGACGCCGAGCGCGAGCTAAAGGAGCGCCGAAGCGAGGTGCAGCGCATGGAGCGCCGCGCACAGCAAAAAGAAGAAAGCTTAGATAAAAAATCCGATAAAATCGAGAGGAAAGAAGAGGACCTGCAAAACAAGATCGCCGACGCCGAGCGTCGCCTTGAAGAAGCCGAAACGGTAAAGCGTCACCAGTTTGAGATGCTTGAGAAAATCTCCGGTTACTCGGCCGATCAGGCAAAAGAGCATTTGTTAGGCAACCTTGAAAAAGAGCTTTTGCACGATAAAGCCGTGCGGATTGCGGCGATTAACGCAAGAACTCAGGAAGAATCGGACGTTAACGCAAGAGATATTATTTCACAGGCAATACAGCGCTGCGCGTCGGAGCATGTGGCTGAAGTCACGGTTTCCGTAGTCCCGCTGCCCACCGATGAGATGAAGGGCCGCATAATCGGCCGCGAGGGGCGCAATATACGAACGCTTGAGACCTTAACGGGCGTTGATTTGATTATAGACGACACGCCCGAAGCCATTACGCTTTCAAGCCACGATCCCGTAAAGCGCGAGGTTGCGCGGATAGCCCTTGAAAAGCTGATCCAGGACGGCCGGATTCATCCTTCGAGAATTGAGGAAATGGTTGAAAAGGCGAAAAAGGAAGTCGAAGCGAAAATCAAGCAGGACGGTGAGCGCGCCGTTATCGAAACAGGCGTACACGGCATACACTCCGAGCTTGTAAGGCTTTTAGGGCGTATGCGTTACAGAACAAGCTACGGCCAGAACGTGCTTGACCACTCGATAGAGGTTGCGAATCTGGCGGGCGTTATGGCCGCCGAAATTGGCGCCGACGTTATACTCGCGAAGCGCGCGGGTCTCTTGCACGACATAGGCAAGGCGCTCACTCATAAAATGGAGGGCTCCCACGTTCAGATCGGCGTGGACATCGCTAAAAAACACAAGGAAAACAGCGACGTCATACACGCGATTGAAGCCCACCACGGCGACATTGAGGCGAAAACCGTCGTCGCGTGCCTTGTGCAGGCCGCCGACGCCATCTCCGCCGCAAGGCCGGGAGCCAGGCGCGAAAACATTGAAAACTACATCAAAAGACTTGAAAAGCTCGAGGAAATCACAAATTCGTTCGAGGGCGTAGAGAAATCCTTCGCCATTCAGGCGGGGCGTGAAATCCGCGTACTGATACGGCCCGACGTTATCAGCGACGACCAGCTTGTCATAACGGCCCGTGATATATGCAAAAAAATCGAGGCCGACCTTGAATACCCGGGACAGATCAAAGTTCATTGCATACGCGAAAACCGCGCTATAGAATACGCGAAATGATTTTAAACGCTTATAGGCGAAGCATACGCTTATAAGCGTTTAACTGTTTTCCTCCCCCTGCATATAATGATGTATCGTCATAGCAGGGGAGGTCGCCGTTTTCTATGCGTGAGTACCGTAAAATCGAAAATGTCTTTAAGTCTTCAGCGCAAATAGATATTACAGGCAGTGCAAAGCTTGTATTTTTCAGCGACTGCCATCGCGGGCAAGGGGACAACATCGACAGCTTTTCGAAAAATCACAACGCGTACATTGCGGCGCTGCGCCACTATTACAGCAAGGGCTTTACTTATTTCGAGCTTGGCGACGGCGACGAGCTTTGGGAAAACCGCGAGTTTAAGCCGATTGCCGACACATATTCCGGCGTGTTTAAGGAGCTGATGCGGTTTCACCAAAAGGGCAGGCTTTTCATGCTATACGGCAACCACGACCATGTGAAGAAGAACAAAAAATGGGCGCGGCAAAACCTGTTCAGCTACTATAACGAGCGCGAAGGGCGCGCAGTTCCGATGTTTCCCGGTATTACGATATACGAGGGGATCGTGTTAAGGCATCTGGAAAGCGGCGGGAAAATCCTTCTCATACACGGGCATCAGGCGGATTTTTTCAACTACACCCTTGCGCCTTTAGCGAAATTTCTTGTCCGATACGTATGGCGCCCGCTTGAGGCCGTCGGGATAAAGGACCCCACCAGCACGTCGGAGAACCGCTCAAAGAAACGCATGCTTGAGCGGATTTTATCAAGCTGGTCAAAAAAAGAAAGCGTTATGCTGATAGCCGGGCACTCGCACCGGACCATGTTCCCAAAGCCGGGCGAGGCTCCATATTTTAACGACGGATGCTGCGTGCATCCGCGCCATGTCACGGCAATCGAGATTGCGTCGGGACTTATCACGCTTGTAAAGTGGAGCGTCGAAGCCCGCGCGGACGGCGTTTTGCATGTGCAGAGAAAGGAAATCGCAGGGCCGCACCAGTTGTCGGATTATTTTGTTTCGCGCACGGCTTTTGTGCCCGCTCAAAGCTAACGAAAGAAAAGGGAAAGCAAATGCATGTTATCGCAAACCCACAGGCGCGGATGGGAAAGTCCGCTAAAATCACCGATATTGTAACGGACGAGCTTTTGAAAAGGGGAATACCGTATACGCTCGATTACACTGAAGACGGCGCACACGCCGGCGGGCTTGCGGGGAAAGCCGTTTTATCCGGTGAGGATTTTATCCTGTGCATCGGAGGCGACGGCACCATTTCAAATATTCTGCCGGGGATTGTGGGAACAAACGCGGTGCTCGGAATCATCCCCGCCGGTACCGGCAACGACTTTGTGCGATACTTAGGGCTGCCGAGCGACCCGGTGAAAGCGCTCGACATCGCTTTGGGCGGCGACGTTCAAAAGATAGACGCAGGAAAAGCGAACGAGCGGTATTTTATAAACGTTGCCGGCAGCGGCTTTGACGTTGCGGTTTTGCGGCATACCTTGCGGTACAAGGAAAAGTTTTCGGGTTTGCTTCCGTATGTGCTGGGCGTTTTAAGCGCCGTGTTCGGCTTTCGCCACATGAAAATAAAAATAGCGCATGAGGACAGGGTAATCCATCGGAACGCGCTTTTGTTTAACGTCTCAAACGGACGGTATTTCGGCGGGGGTATGCGCGTCGCGCCGACGGCGGACGCCTCCGACGGGTTTTTCGACGTGCAGTATGTCGACGCGATTCCCCGGTTTAAAATCCTGTTTGTGCTGTCGGCGTTCATCAGGGGAAAGCATACTGGCTGGCCCATCGTGCATGGTTTTAAGGCAACGGAGCTTACCGTTACGGCGTCGGACCGCTCCCTTCAGCTTGACGGCGAAATTTTTGAGGAGGAAACCGTGCATTACAAAATATTCCCGGGCGCTGTGAATATACGGGTGCCGGCGCACAAAAGCTGAGCGACGGGCTCCGGCGACAAAGCCGGCGGAAATAAAAACCGACGGACGCCGCGTGTGGTTTCGCAAGAGGTCTGTTGAAGACAGGTTCTTAATCATACGCCTAGTGCTGTGACCGGTCACAACACTAGCTTTCGCTCTCCCGACTTCTAAAAACGGACTTGCCTTTCATATAATGAGGCAAGTCCATTTTAGCAGGGAGAGATAAAACAAATGAACAAGGCAAATCACACCCCCGGCCTTTCAACAAAAGCCGCGGCAAAGCTGCTGTTCGAATACGGCGAAAACAAGCTTGTTTCCGGCAAGAAGATAAGCCCGCTTAGAATATTCGCAGGGCAGTTCCGCGACCTGATGATTATGATCCTGCTGGCCTGCACTGCCATATCCGTCGTGATGGGCGAGACGGTCGAGGCGCTTGCGATCATCGTTATCGTGCTGCTAAACGCTATTCTCGGTTTCGCGCAGGAGTACCGCACGGAAAAAACACTCGAAGCCTTAAAAAATATGGCTGCTCCGAACGCGAGGGTCGTCCGGGACGGCAAAACCACGGTAATCCCCGCGTCACAGATTGTACCGGGCGATGTAATTTTGCTTTCGGCAGGCGATAAAATCCCCGCCGACGCAAAGCTTTTGGAGGTTGTGGCGCTTGGCTGCGACGAAGCGATGCTCACCGGCGAATCCCTGCCCGTGGATAAGCTTGCGGAGCGAGGCGACTTCGTGTATATGGGCACAATCGTGACAAAGGGCCGTGGCAAGGCGCAGGTCACGGCGACCGGCATGAACACCGAGATGGGCAAGATCGCAGGTATGCTCCATGAGATCGACGAGGGCGATACGCCGCTTCAAAAGAGGCTCGCGCAGCTTGGCAGGTACATAGCCGCGGGCTGCCTGCTCATTTGCGCCATCGTGTCGCTTGCGGGGATCATGCGCGGCGAAAAGCTTTTCGATATGCTGATAACGGGAATCTCCCTCGCCGTCGCCGCGGTGCCGGAGGGGCTTCCGGCAATCGTCACGATTGCCCTTGCGCTTGCCGTAAGCCGGATTTTAAAACGGCAAGCGCTCGTAAAAAAGCTGCATTCGGTCGAGACGCTTGGATGTGCAAACGTTATATGCACCGATAAAACAGGAACGCTCACGGAAAACAAGATGACGGTGCGGCAAATTTTCACGATGAATTATAATATCCGGGTCGAGGGGGCGGGGTATGAGCAGGCGGGCGGCTTTTACAGCGGCGAAAGACGGATCGCCGCCGTGAACTCCCCGAGCCTGAAGCGGCTTTTCGACATCGCGGCGGAATGCAACAACGCGGAGATTTACGCCCCTAATGGCGCGCACCCGATGCGCGACAGAACGCTCAATACGTCGTCCGGCGCGTGGGAGACAAACGGCGACCCCACCGAGACTGCGCTTTTAGTCATGTCGGCGAAGGCGAGCGTCATGCGGGGCGGTTATTCGCGGACAGGCGAGATTCCGTTCGACTCCGACCGAAAACGCATGACCGTGCTTGTAACGGACGGCGCGGGGCGAAGCTACGCCTTTTGCAAGGGGGCTCCAGACCTGCTTTTGGAGCGCTGTAAATTTATGCTGACAGACTCGGGCACGACGCTTTTAACGCCCGCGCATAAACTTAAGATAACAGCGGCAAACGAGGAAATGGCCGGAAAAGCCATGCGCGTTTTAGGCTTTGCGTTTAAAGAAAACCCATCGGGAAACACCGACGCCGAAACAGGGCTTGTGTTCGCCGGGCTTGCCGGTATGATCGATCCTCCGCGCAGGGAGGCATACGGCGCCGTCGAAAAGTGCAGGCAGGCGAAAATCAAAACGGTGATGATCACGGGCGACCACAAAGCCACCGCCGTTGCCATCGCGCGGGATTTAGGGATATTAACCAACCACGGCATCGTTTTGACGGGGGCGGAGCTCGACGCCATGAGCGACTCTGCGCTTGACGGCGTGATCCACAAGGTTTCGGTGTTTGCGCGGGTCAACCCCGGGCATAAGCTCAGGATTGTGCGCGCGTTTAAAAAATGCGGCGATATCGTCGCGATGACAGGCGACGGCGTCAACGACGCGCCGGCCGTAAAGGAAGCCGACATCGGCGTATCGATGGGCATAACCGGCACGGACGTCACGAAGCAGGCGGCGTCGATTATCCTGCTTGACGACAACTTCGCGACGCTTGTCGCTGCAATCGAGGAGGGCCGCGTCGTCTACAGCAATATCCGCAAATTCATAAGATATCTTTTATCGTGCAACATCGGGGAGGTTGTAACCATGTTCGCGGGTATGCTAATGGGCTTGCCCGTCGTGCTTCTGCCAATCCAGATACTGCTCGTAAACCTTGCAACAGACGGCCTTCCCGCGATGGCGCTCGGCCTTGAGCCCGCCGAGGACGGGATTATGGAGCAAAAGCCGAGGCCCGCCGGGGATTCGGTTTTCTCGGGAGGGCTGCTCTCAACCATAGTATTTCGCGGCTGCTTAATCGGGATCGTAACGCTTGCCGTTTTCACGTCGCTATTAAAGCAGGGCGGCAGCGTGGAGCTCGCGCGGACAGGCGCGCTTGTAACGCTTGTGTTGTCGCAGCTTGTGCATGTTTTTGAATGCAAATCCGAGCGGCATGGGATATTCAAAATCAACATTTTAAGCAACCCCGCGCTGATTTTGGCGGTCATCGCGTCGGGAGCCGTGCTGGCGCTTTCCGTTTACGCGCCAGTGATGCAGCGTATCTTCAGTACGGTTGCGCTCACGGATATGCAGCTGCTAAGGGCGGCGGCGTATGCGCTTGTCGTGCCGGTGATATCCTCGCTGTTCATCGCGCGGCCGCGTAAAAAACGAAACGACGTCCCATTGCCTGTGGAGGACCCCGCCATGTCAAGGAGATAAGCGGCGTCACCCCCCAACTCTGCGGTTCAGCCGCAAGGTTGGGGGGTACTTTTATAGTCCATGAAGCGGTATGCGTTTTAAATATTCAAATAAATATCATGTAAAATGTATTTCAGCCGATGCGGACGTTTCCCAGGATTGTTAAAAAGTTGACTTTATTGCTTTCATATGATATAGTATCGTTGGTTGCAAAACAAATAATATTTTTCGACCGGCCGGTAACTGTGCGAGTTTTTAGCTTTCGGGCGGAAAATCAACATGGATTCCGGCTCGTTTTCTGTGTTTTTATTCTGGGGAACCAGTAATCCGATGTTAGAACCTGTCTTCAGCACCGCTCAACGCACATCTTTTGGCGAATTTTCCGCTATACTGCGTTGAATTTTCTTGCAATACGCCAAGTATTCCTGCGAAAATCCGCCTTGTCTGACGAAAAATTCGTTCAAAATCTGAACATTTCGGATACTGAAGACAGGTTCTTATAAAGCGAGGTGTGGTGATACTGTAAAAACGCGTTCAAATATAAGATAGTAAATGGAGTGTGTGTTTTATGGATTTGATGATCTTGACCCCAATCGGCGCCATACTGGCGCTCTGCTTCGTAGGCTATAACATCATGAACATATTCAAATTCCCCGAGGGCGACCCTGAGGTGCAATCGATTTCGCAGAAAATACGCATGGGCGCCAATGCGTTTATGCGTCGGCAATATACCGTTGTAGCTTGGTTTTTTGCCGTGATGCTTGTCATTTTGTGCGTAATGTCCGCGGTCGGTTTCCTTACCTGGTTTGTCCCGTTCGCCTTTGTCACGGGCGGCTTCTTCTCGGGCTTTTCCGGGTTTTTGGGGATGAAGTTTGCGACCTACGCCAATTCCCGCACGGCTACCGCTTGTAAGGACAGCCTTAACAAGGGGCTGCGCGTCGCTTTTTCCTCGGGCTCGGTCATGGGGTTTACCGTGGTGGGGCTTGGGCTTTTAGACCTTGCTATCTGGTATTATCTTTTAAAATATGTTTTTAACCTCGACATCGGCGAGGTCACAGCCGCAATGCTGACCTTTGGAATGGGCGCCTCCTGTATGGCGCTGTTTGCGCGTGTAGGCGGCGGCATATTCACGAAGGCCGCCGACGTAGGGGCCGACCTTGTCGGCAAGGTTGAAGCCGGGATTCCTGAGGACGACCCGCGCAATCCCGCCGTAATAGCCGACAACGTGGGCGACAATGTAGGCGATATAGCAGGCATGGGAGCCGACTTGTATGAGTCATACGTCGGCTCAATCGTAGCCACCTGCGCTCTGGGAGTCGCCGCTTTCGGGATAGACGAAGCGACAGGCATAGCCGGTTTATCCGGCGACCAGGCCGTCACAATCCCCATGGCGATGGCAGGTATCGGCGTTATCGTTACCATTATCGGCTCGTTTTTGATACGCACTAAGGAAAACGCGACGCAAAAGGCCCTTTTATCGGCGCTTCGGCGCGGCACGAACTTTTCGGCTGTCGCGATTGCGATACTTTCCTTCCCGCTTGTATGGTTCATGCTGGGAGCCGGTTACATGGGCGTTTACGGCGCGATTCTGTCAGGCTTGCTTGCCGGCGTCGGAATTGCTTTCATCACGGAATATTACACCTCTGACAACTACAAGCCTACCCGCGAGCTTGCGGACTCGACAAAAACCGGAACGGCCACGCTTATTATAGCCGGGCTGTCGCTGGGGATGCTCTCAACCGCTATCCCGCTGCTTATAATCTGCGCTTCGATTCTTGTATCTTTCTTTGTTTCCGGAGGCGCCGCAAACCCCGCGCTGGGATTATACGGCATTGCTATCTCCGCCGTCGGAATGCTGTCGACCCTGGGACTTACCTTGGCAAACGATTCCTACGGCCCCGTTGCCGATAACGCGGGCGGTATAGCCGAAATGGCCCATCTTGACGCCGAGGTGCGACGCCGCACCGACGCGCTTGATTCCCTTGGCAATACAACCGCCGCCGTCGGCAAGGGCTTCTGCATAGGCGCGGGTGCGCTGACGGCGCTTGCGTTGATCGCCTCCTATATCGATAGAATTGATATCCTTCAAAGACAAGGCACAAACCCGGATTTCATCCTCGATTTGAGAATCGACAACCCGGTTGTGCTTGTCGGGCTATTCATCGGCGGTATGCTTCCTTTCCTGTTTACCTCGATGACAATGAGCTCCGTCGGGCGGGCGGCCCAAGCAATCGTCGTGGAGGTTCGCCGACAATTTAAAGAAATAACGGGGTTGATGGAAGGAAAAGCAGACGCCGATTACGCAACCTGCGTGGATTTATGTACGCGTTCCGCGCTTCGTGAAATGATAATGCCGACCTTGCTTGCCATTGCGACGCCGATCGTCACCGGGCTGATACTCGGGCCCAACGGCGTTATCGGTCTGTTGGTAGGATGTACCGTTTGCGGCTTCATGATGGCGATTTTGACGGCAAACTCAGGCGGCGCATGGGACAACGCCAAAAAATACATAGAAGCAGGCAATCATGGCGGCAAAGGCTCCGACGCCCACAAGGCAGCCGTTGTCGGCGATACCGTCGGCGACCCGCTAAAGGATACCTGCGGGCCGTCCATCGATATCCTTTTAAAGCTAAGCTCTATGGTGTCCATCGTTTTTGCTGCTTTAATTTTGTCGTTCCATATTTTTTAGCCGGTATATTTAGATATAAAAGACGGCTCACGATTTCTCGTGAGCCGTTTGTTGTAAGGCAAATTAAAATGTCTCGATATACAATTTTTGTTCATCCGTGAGCTTACTTATCGAAATGCCGAGGGATTTAAGCTTAAAGCTTGCAACGGCTTCGTCTATTTCGGCAGGCGCCGGATAAACTTGTGGCTTCAGCTCTTTTCCGTGCTGCGCCATATACTTTAAGGCCTGCGCTTGAACGCCAAAGCTTAAGTCCATAATCTCTATCGGATGCCCGTTGTCAGCCGCGATATTTACAAGCCGTCCCTCCGCAATAAGGTTGAGCCAGCGCCCGTCGCCGCGCATCCTGTAGCCTGCTATTTCCGGGCGGCGAACGCAAACCTCGTCGGAAAGCGCCTCCAAATCGGGCTTCGATATCTCCTTGTCGAAGTGTCCGGCGTTACAAAGGACCGCGCCGTCCTTCATCTTCTTCATATGACGGCCTGTGATTATATCGGTGACGCCGCTTACCGTTATGAAAATATCGCCGATTGCGGCGGCTTCGTCCATTGACATGACGTCATAGCCCTCCATATACGCCTCAAGCGCCTTAACCGGGTCCACCTCCGTGACTATGACGCGGGCGCCGAGGCTTTTCGCGCGCATCGCTATACCGCGGCCGCACCATCCGAACCCGGCGACCACAACGTGCTTACCGGCAATCAGCAGGTTTGTCGTATGCAGAATCGCCGACCATGTGCTTTGTCCCGTGCCGTATCGGTTATCGAATAAATGCTTGCAATTCGCGTCGTTAACGGCAATCATCGGGAAACGCAGCTGCCCTGATTTTTCGCGGAGCCTCAAGCGGTGGACGCCTGTAGTCGTCTCCTCCGTGCCTCCGATCAGGCGGTCGCCGAGGCCTGCATAATCGCCGTGGATAAGCGACATAAGATCCCCGCCGTCGTCAAGTATCAGGTGCGGATGTCCTTTGAGCGTTTCTATAAGATGTGACTCGTATTCCTCCTGCGTCGCCCCGCGCCAGGCAAAAACCTCGATCCCGTGCGATGCAAGCCCCGCGCATACGTCATCCTGGGTTGACAGCACGTTGCAGCCCGTCACCCTCACATCCGCGCCGCCCTCGCGCAACGTCAGGGCAAGATTCGCGGTCTTTGCCTCAAGATGGATAGACATCGCGATGCTCATGCCTTGAAACGATTTTTCCTTTTTGAAATCTTTTTCGATTTCCTTTAAGACGGGCATGTATGAACGCGCCCAGTCAATTTTCAGCCGCCCGGCGTCAGCTAAGTTTTCATTGCGTACGATACTCATATAACATTCCTCCTTTTGATATTCCGCCTTGATTCCGCCTTGATTATAACACAAAAGCGAAGCGCGAAGTGCTTCGTAAGCGGCGAAGCCGCGCGTGGGCGCGCAGCGCCCGCCTTTTGTCGTTTCAATGTTCTCGGGACCCGCTCGAAATTTTAATTTCGCTAGCGGGTGAGGTTATTATAACACAAAAGCGAAGCGCGAAGTGCTTCGTAAGCGGCGAAGCCGCGCGCGGCGCGCAGCGCCCGCCTTTTGATGTTTCAATGTTCTCGGGACCCGCTCGAAATTTTAATTTCGCTAGCGGGTGAGGTTATTATAACAAGGGTATTGACCTATGCATATGACATGTGTCATACTATATTGGGAGGATTTCACGTGAAAAGACAACATATCCGCGAAAACGATAAGAATTTGCTGCTACAATACGGGTTAAGCGGTATTGACTTCGCACAGGCGGAACGCCGTTTGTTTGAACAGGACGAATTTCTTTCCCACGCGGGCGAACCGATAGACTGCATATACTTCGTGGTTTCCGGGAAAGCTAAGGTGTTTATCAGCTTATCAAGCGGAAAGCAGCTGCTGCTTTCGTATTTTACCTCAAAGGGAATCATCGGCGATATAGAGCTTATGACGGATATACCGGCGAATTATACCGCCGTTCGCGCCGTCACCGAGCTTGTCTGTATCGCACTGCCGCTAAACATATACTCGGGGGAGCTTAAAAAGAACAATGCCTTTATAAATTATGTCGCAAAGGAGCTTGCCGAGAAGCTTTCGCAGCGCGCGGTAAACAGCGCGATAACAACACTGTATCCGCTTCGGTCAAGGCTGTGCGCCTATATAATACAAACGGAAAGCAACGGGCTTTTCCGCGAGACGTTAACGGAAGTCGCGGGGATTGTCGGGTCAAGCTACCGGCATCTTTTACGGTGCCTTGAAAAAATGTGCAGCGAAAAAATTTTATCAAAGGAAGCTTCCGGCTACCGCATTATCAATAAGCGGGCGTTGAGCGAAAACGCTAAGGATTTGTACGTATTAAAATAGCAAAGGAATTTTTTATATGAAAAAGGTATTAGTACTGTTATTGGCAGCCGTTCTCTTTCTCGCGGCTTCGGGCTGCAGCGTGCGAAACGATTCCGGCGCCGCACCTGAGCCCGCGTCCGCTCGCATGGAGCCGGAGCAGGAGCCGTCGATCGTGCAGTCCGAAACGCAGGCGCAGGCGGAAAATCCACGGGGGAACTCCCTCACTCTTACCATAAATGAAGGCGATACTCTTTCTAAGGTTGCAACGGAACTGGAGAAGCTGGGCGTGTGTTCCGTATCGCAGTTCATTGACGCCGCGCAGAATGGGGATTTCGGCGAGTTTCCACTTGTTGCGGCACAAGTGCCGAACCCAAACCGCTGTTTTGTTCTGGAGGGGTATTTGTTCCCCGGTGTTTATGAGATTTATCCCGGCGATACGCCGGACGGTATAATCCGCCGCATACTTTCAAACACCGAGCGGCAGATAACCGGGGATGTGCGAAAGGCTATAGAGGACAGCGGATACACGGCAGATGAGATCATAACGATCGCCTCCCTCATCGAAAAGGAATCGATGCGTAATCCCGTATATATGCGTGAGGTTTCGTCGGTTCTGCACAACCGCCTTCATTTAGGCATGCAGCTTCAGTTATGCGAGACCATCGACTATGTGGAGGATTCAATCAAACCTTTTATCACCGGGGATATCAACCGCTACAACGAGTATTACAACGCCTACAAATGCCCGGCGCTTCCGGCGGGCGCTATATGCAACCCGGGGCTGGATGCGATCCGCGCGGCTGTCGACCCCGCCCAAACCGATTACCTTTTCTATCTTTGGGATAAAGACAACAACTACCATTTTGAAGCAACGTATGATAAGCACAGCGCCAATGTGGCGCAATATCTTGACTGATCATTCATTATATTAGGAGGGTTAGCGTGAAGGTTGGAATAATCATGGGCAGCGACTCTGATTTGCCCGTCATGAAAGAAGCCGCCGATTTTCTCGGCGAGCTTCAAATCCCGTATGAAATCACGGTCGTTTCAGCTCACAGGACGCCTAAGCGTCTGTATGAATACGCGGATTCCGCAAAGAGCAGGGGCCTCTCAGTCATCATCGCGGGGGCGGGCGGAAGCGCCCATCTGCCGGGGATGATAGCATCGATTACCACATTGCCTGTGATCGGCGTGCCGGTAAAGACAAAGGCGCTGGGCGGCGTTGATTCCCTTTATTCGATCGTACAGATGCCTCCCGGTATCCCCGTTGCGACGGTGGCGATTAACGGCGCAAAAAACGCGGGAATCCTTGCGGCTTCAATCTTGTCGGTACATAACGCTGAGATTGCTGAAAAGCTTTCGGCGTACAAGGAAATCTTAAGCGAAGCTGTGCTTCTAAAAGCGGACAGGCTTGAGCTGATTGGATATGACGCATATCTTAAGGAAATGGACGTAAAGCCGCTGTGAATATAGTTAAAAAGAGAATCGGCATCATCGGGGGCGGGCAGCTCGGCAAGATGATGATACTTGAAGCCAAGCGGCTCGGATTTTATGTCGCGGTTTTAGACCCCGCGCCCGGCTGCCCCGCCCACAGCGTCAGCGACAAGCACATCGTCGCCGGTTTCGATGACCTTGACGCTTACCTTGAGCTGTCAAGGCACTGCGATGTAATCACTTACGAGTTTGAGCACATCAGCGCTTCGGGGCTTGCGCTTTTGGAAAATGACGGGCGTCTTGTCTATCCGTCCGTGAAAAGCTTGAAAACAATCCAGAATAAGTATTTGCAAAAGCAAGCCCTGCGCAAAAGCGGTATACCGGTCCCGCCTTTTGCAAAGGTCGGTGGCGTCGATGAAATCAGGGCGTTCGGCTGCCCGCTCATGCTCAAAACCACAACCGGCGGATACGACGGCAAGGGCAACGCATTCATCGGATGCGACAAGGAAATCGAAGACGCGTACCAATCGCTTGGCGGCGGTACAAAGGAGCTGATGGCCGAAAGGTTTATCGAATTCGAGAAAGAGATATCCATCATCGCGTGCAGAGGAATCGATGGCGCAAGGGCGATTTATCCCGTCGCCGAAAACATCCATGTAAACAGCATTTTGGACACAACGATCGTTCCGGCAAGAATCGGCGGTGCTGCGGCTAAAAAAGCGGCTTTGATTGCCGATAAGGTGATGGAGGTTTTCGAGGGCGTCGGCACGTTCTGCGTGGAGCTGTTCGCCTTAAAAAACGGAGATATCTGCGTAAACGAAGTGGCTCCGCGCCCTCACAACTCCGGCCACTACACGATAGAGGGCTGTTTTGCGAACCAGTTTGAGAACCATATAAGGGCAATCGCCGGGCTGCCGTTCGGAGACGTCGGCCTCATATCGCCGACGGTCATGGTAAATCTTCTGGGCGAAAGCGATGGCGCCGCAAGGCTTGAGGGGCTTTGTGACGCGTATCTTGACCCCAATGTTCATGTTCACTTCTACGGAAAGGGCGAGTCGAAATCAGGCAGAAAAATGGGGCATATCACCGCTGTGGATAAAACCGTGGAAAAAGCGCTTGAGCGGGCGATAAGGTCAAAGGGGCTTGTCCGCGTGATTGGGGAGAATCCGGTCAATCGCAAATAGAAGAGCGGCAAAATCAATGAAAATCCATATTCGCGGCGTCTTCCGCCATGACTGCTGCTTTTTTAAAGGCGCTGTGCAATAAATACACGGCGATGCCGTCAATAACGTCATTTATATGCCGGGGCCACGTTTTTTGCTTTAAATCGTCAAGGACTGCTTTCGCGGACTGCTTATCGAACTGCATGCATGCTTTGCATATTTTTAACATTTTATCGCGAAAGTGCGCCATATCCTCATCGGAAACTTCTACCGCACTGTCGTCTTCCTTTTGCTCAAACTTCATAATCAGTGATTGCAGCTCGTTTAAAAATGGGAGCGTTTCGTCCGACATCTTAGCTATATTTCGCTCGCGCCCCGCCAGTTCCAATGAAAGCGCTTCTCCTGAAAGCTCTGTTTCCCCGATGCTTAAAAGCGCGCTCTTCATGCCGTGAACGGTGACGACGTATGATTCTATATCCGGGTCGTCACCGTTAAGAGTCTTGTGTATTTCGCTTAATACTTTTATCGCGTTTTCGGCGTCCAGTATAAAAAACTTCTTTAGATCAGATATTTTTAACATTTTTTTCCCCGTAATAACGGTATCCTTCTTTCTGGCGCCGCCTTGTTCCCGGCGCGATGCGTCCACAATTTCGGGCAGCTTTTTATTTCGGACATGTTCATTCAGTATCGCGTTTAGCTCACGCGAATCGATCGGCTTTGAGATAAACGCGTCAAAGCCGTTTTGCAAAAACATCTCGGCCTGCCCCACAAGGGCGTTTGCAGTCAGCGCGATAATATGACGGGTATACCCCATATCGCGTATGATTTTTGTCGTTTCAATACCATCCATTCTAGGCATCATATGATCCATGAACACGATGTCGTATACACGGCCGCTTTTGATCTTCTCAATCGCCTCATACCCGCTTGCGGCCGTTTCTATTCTAAGACCGTACGGTATCAGCATCCCCTTTGTGACATATATGTTGGACTCCACGTCGTCTACGACAAGCACGCTGCCATACGGCATATATTCCCGCATGATCTGCGACTTCTTTGCCATAGCGGTGCTCTTAAATCTGAACTCCTTTAGTTTCTCGGCAAGCTCGGAGCCGCATACTGCCGAATCGACGCGCTTCTGCTTTACGCGCACCGTAAATACCGAGCCTTTGCCAACTTCACTTTCCACGGTGATTTCGCCGCCCATCAGGCCAAGGAGCCGTTTCGTAATGCTCATGCCAAGGCCTGTTCCGACGGCGGTACGGTTATTGTCGGTATTAAACCGCGTGTATTCGTCAAAAATCATACCGATCTGATCGCCCGTCAAGCCATGCCCGGTATCGGTTACGCGGAAAACAATCACAACCTCTTCGTCCGAAGCGCCTTTGTCGTTTTGCGGCTCCACGCACACAGAAAGCGTAACCTCGCCTTTGTCGGTGTACTTAAACGCGTTTGAGAGTATATTATTGAGCACCTGTTTGATACGCAGCTCGTCACCTATCAAATTAAGCGGGGTGTTTTCATCTATCCGGAGCTTGAATTCTATCGGCTTGCTGTCATAACGCAGGCGGTTTAGCTGCACGGTGTCGTTTATGAGGCTTGGGATATCGTAAACTACCGGCGCAAGCTCCAGTTTGCCGGCTTCAATCTTTGAAAGGTCCAGTATATCGTTGATTATGTTAAGCAGCAAATCTCCCGACTCGTATATTTTACCAAGGGCGTCCTCTGTTTCGGCGGAAAGAAACTTGTTTTGAAGCTGGATTTCAGCGATACCCAGTATCGCGTTCATCGGCGTGCGTATTTCATGGCTCATGTTTGCAAGGAACACGCTTTTTGCCTTGTTCGCGACTTCCGCGGCGTTCCTAAGCCTCTCGGTTTCAAGTAAAATATTCTTCAAATCCGTTATGTCCGTGGAATGCTGGAGGTGGGCCCGCTTGCCGCCCGGCCAGTCAATATACCTGTCGACACAACGGTATATGCGGTTTGTAAGGGCGTTGTGTTCCTCCCACTCGATAACGCCGTCGGGATCTTTTTTAAGCGGATTGCAACTGCAGAATTCGCACGGCGCGTCTTTATTATATAAAACCTCATAACAGGACCGCCCGATACATTCGCCAATATTGAGGTGCCGTTTTAGATTGTCGTTTATAAAAAGCATTTGATTCGTGTCGGGGTCGGTTGCATATATCATCAGATCAAGGCCGTTTAATATGTTGCTTAAATTTGCAATTGAATCTTTTTCTTCAATGGCTTTTTGCTTTTCGGTTATAGCTGCCTTAAGCTCGGTAATATCGTCGCATTGCTCTAAAAACACTCTTCTGCCGTCGGTCCATTCGATGACGCGGCTTAAAATCCTAAAGTCTTTTTCTACCACCGGGTTGTAACGCTCACATGTGTAGGGCTTGCCCAAATAACAGTCGGGGTCATTTTTCGGGCACATTGCGCATCTGCTGAACGTACCCTTATTAAGAAGCCGCCAGCATTTTTCTCCGGTTATGTCGTCGCCTAAGTGAAACATCTCTTTCATTTTCTCGTTCATGTAAATGATTTCGTCGGTTTCCATATCGGTTATCACAATCAGGGTGCTCATTGATTCCAGAAGTATTTCCCTGTATCTGTCGGCCTTGCGCATCTCAGAAAGCATTCTTTTTTCTTCCCGCAGATCGCGTGTATACGTAACGACGAAAACATCGTCTCTGTGCCTGATGCGCGCAAACGTTATCTCGCAGGGCAGAAGCTCGCCGTTTGCCGTCATGTGATTGTACTCTTCGCGGCAATAGCCTTCGTCAAAGGCTTTCTTTAAGCATTCGGCCACCATATCCGTGGAGCGCTTGCCGTTAGCCTGGTGTTTCGGGGATAATTCAAGAAACCGGTTTGCAAATTCCTGTTTGTCTTGCAGATCAAAAAATTTCATCAGCTCATTGTTTGTGTTGATTATCTTAAGGTCTTTATTCCATATGACAACGCCTATCGGGGCAGTGTCAAGGATGACCTGCGTGAGCTCCTCCGCCCTGTTCTTTGCCATGAAAATGCGTATAAGTATCGCGCTAAATGCAAAGGCCAGAATTGTGCCAAGCCCGATAAGGCCCATCTGCATATACCGCAAATCGGAATAGTATCGTTTTATTGGCGTGGCGACGAGAAGCCGCCATCCATTTTCAAGGGCACGGGTCGTAACCACGCTTTCTTCGCCTTTGTAGTTTATAAGCTTGCGCTCGGTAATAGCCTCTCCCCGCTCAAGCTCATCGGCAAGGCCTGAGATGCCGCTGTCAACGCTATGCAAGGGCATCCCCAAAAACTCAGGGTTCGGGTGCGCCATTACGATCAAATTTCTGTCAAGCAGCCCCCAGTAATTTACAGATTCGTTGCGAATGTCTTCTGACAGCGCGAAGATTCTATTAAGCGCGACGTCCATACAGACGGTAGCTATGCGCACGCCATTGTCGTCAAATAATGAGCGCGCGTAAGTAAATAAAACTTCTCCCGTCGCAGCGTCCACGTATGTATCGGTAACCGCTATGCCGCCGTTTGCCTCAACAGCCGCGGCAAACCACGGGCGGTCCGCGGGGTCAAAATCCGGGTCGTAATAAGCAGGGTTATAGGCAGCGCCGTCAAATATATCAAAAACTGCGTAAAAATTCATCAGGCCGACAGCTTTCGTCTCCTCGCGGCCATATACGGATATATCCCTTATGTATGCTTCGGCTTCACCGAGATCGGCGCCCTTTAAAAGCATCACGCGCACGTTTTCCGATACGGCGCCCAGCATCGTTTCAAGCTCTTTTAGGTTGGAGTCGATTTGTATTTCCACATGGGAAAGCGTTCCCTCCGTTTCGATCCTCAAATGCCTGCGCACGATACTGCTGCCGAAAAAATAACTTGAAGAAACCATCAATACGAAAGCGAGGGTTACAAATAAAAGCTGTATATATAGCTGCCGAAGCGTTCTTATTTTCTTTATAAGGCAACGGATTTTAGTCATTCTTAACACTCCTGAGGCAATGGATAATGTTCAGCAAGCTCATGAACCGTTCTCTTGTTCGAAAGAATCGTTGATGTCATAAAAGACGCCGGTAATTTTCGGGTCGAAGTGGCTGCCCTTGCTTTCGATGATTATCTTAACAGCTTCCTTATGCGATAAAGCGGACTTGTAAGGCCGGTTTGACGTAAGCGCGTCATAAACGTCGACAATCGCCATTATGCGTCCCTGAAGCGGGATGTCTTCGCCCCTTAGCCCATGCGGGTAGCCGCTTCCGTCCCAGCGCTCGTGATGATAGCCCGCGAATAATTTCGCGTGCTCAAGAAAATCCTCGTCGCCGGCCATGCTTATGACCTTATCAATTATCCGGATGCCTTCTGCGGCATGGTTTTTCATGGTTTCAAATTCTTCCTTAGTCAAGGCGTCGGGCTTATTTAAAATCAAATCGGAAATCGCGATTTTGCCCACATCGTGCAGCCGCGCGGACGAAATAGCCACATCTAAATCCCAGCCGCTCATTTCGCCTGAATATATCCCCTTTTTAATCATCGCGTTGATAATCATCCTAAGATAAGCGGTTGTTCTCTCCGTATGGCTGCCTGTCTCCTTATCGCGGCTCTCAAGCATATCCGACAAAACGGATACCATGCTGTTTTTAAGCTTTTGAAGCTTTTCTATCTGAAGCTGGAGCATTGTGGTTTTTTCAATGATAAGCTCGTCAATATCCAGATGCGTTTGTACGCGTTTTAAAAGAACCCTCTCGTTAAAAGGCTTGGATATAAAATCGACGGCGCCCAGCTCAAACCCATAGGATTCCGTGTCGGCGTCGGCTTTTCCCGTCAGGAATATTATGGGGATGCTTGCATACCTCACGTCGGCTTTTAATAATTTTATAGCGTCAAACCCGCTGGTTTTCGGCATTAATATATCAAGCATTATCAAATCCGGAACAATGTTGTTAAGCAGCTCAAACATTGAGGCCGCCGATTTGAGCGTACACACATTATATTGTTTTGATAGTGTTTCTTCCGCCATCAAAAGATTCACGTCGTTATCGTCAACTATAAAGATTGTTTTCATTATGTACACCTCATAATAAATTGCTTATCAAAAAAATAACAAGGCCCTGTTTTGCTGTTTGGGTCCTGTCAAGCGTAAGGTCTAAGATGATCTTTCTTGTTTTATATTGAGCAATCAAAAACATTGGCGCTAAAGTTATGATAAAAATCAACGATTGTCATTTTATGCTTCTCCCTGTGAAAAATATGTCATGATTCGCCTTTGTATTAGGAATTATACCATAGAAAACAACAATATACAATGCTTTTATCAAGGGTTAATTTGGCAAAAGGAAGTCAAAAAGAAAATAGCCCCGCTCCATAAAAAGCATGGGCTATTTTCTTGCAACGAAGCGACTCGACCATAGTATTCTTATGATGTTGTCACTCCTAATTCTTGGTGACCCGTACGGGACTCGAACCCGTGTTACCGCCGTGAAAGGGCGGTGTCTTAACCGCTTGACCAACGGGCCGAAGGTGGTAGCGGTAGTCGGATTTGAACCAACGACACTTCGGGTATGAACCGAATGCTCTAGCCAACTGAGCTATACCGCCGAACGCCGATTTAAATCGACGAGTTACATTATATCTTATTCGAATATACTTGTCAATATCAAAAATTCGTAGAGTAGTTCGGGGATTCTTTCGTGATATAGATGTCGTGCGGATGGCTTTCCTTTAGCCCCGCGCCGGTGATGCGCATGAATTTCGCGTCTTTCTGCAGCGCCTCGATATTGACGCAGCCGCAATACCCCATGCCGGAGCGCACGCCTCCGATCATCTGGTATACGCTTTCGTTGACGCTGCCTTTATACGGCACACGCCCTTCAACACCCTCGGGGACAAGTTTTTTGTTATCCTCCTGGAAATACCTGTCGCGGCTGCCGTCGGCTTCCGCCATCGCTCCTAAGCTGCCCATGCCGCGGTAAACCTTAAACCTTCTGCCCTGATAAATCTCGGTGTCGCCCGGGGATTCTTCGCAGCCCGCTAACAGTGAGCCGAGCATAACAACGTTCGCGCCTGCCGCAAGGGCTTTTACGATGTCGCCCGAATATTTTATGCCGCCGTCGGCGATGACAGGAATCTTATGCTTTACGGCAACGCGCGCCGCGTCATAAACTGCGGTAATTTGCGGCACGCCGATACCGGCGACAACGCGGGTGGTGCAGATGGAGCCCGGGCCGATACCGACTTTGACGCAGTCGGCGCCCGCTTCGATTAAATCTTTCGCGCCGTCCGGCGTCGCTATATTCCCGGCAATCACCGGAAAATCAGGATATGCTTTCTTGATTTTTTCAACAGCTTTTATAATCCCCATGCTGTGCCCATGCGCCGAATCAAGCACTATCACGTCCGCCTGCGCTTGTATAACTGCCGATACCCTTAAAAGCACATCGTCCGTGGCGCCCACGGCAGCCGCGCAAAGAAGCCGCCCTCCCGCGTCGCGCGCGGATTCCGGATACTGCACCGCCTTTTCAATGTCCTTGATGGTAATTAATCCCTTTAACATGAACTGCTTGTCAACGATCGGCAGTTTTTCTATTTTATATTTGCGCAGTATTTCCTGCGCGTCGTCCAATGTTGTGCCGACAGGCGCCGTGACAAGGTTTTTGCTTGTCATCACCGTTTTGATTTTAACGCTTAGGTCTGCGATAAACCGCATGTCGCGGTTTGTGAGAATCCCGACAAGCTTACCGTTTTCGCAGATCGGAACGCCGGAAATCTTATATTTCGCCATTAACTTGTCTGCGTCCGCCGCAGTATTTTCCGGAGATAAGAAAAACGGGTTTACGATTACGCCGTGTTCGCTTCGCTTTACCATGTCAACCTCGTCGGCCTGGCGCTCCACGCTCATGTTCTTATGGATTACGCCTATACCGCCCTCCCTTGCAATCGCTATTGCCATGCGCGATTCCGTGACCGTATCCATCGCCGCCGTCATAAGCGGTGTGTTTAACATGATGTTTTTTGCAAGGCGTGTTCTAAGGTCAATCTCTTTCGGCAGGACCCGCGATTTCGCCGGAATAAGCAATACGTCGTCAAACGTTAAGCCCTCCGATAAAAATTTTTCCGTGTGGTTTGTATTGAGCATAGCGTTCCTTCCCCTTTCCTGCGGCGGTTGCAGTCGTCGCATTTTTCAAGCACGCGCACTATCTATCAGAGAATTATTAGACGATAGTATATCACTTCATAAAATAAAATGCAAGTAATTTTTGATAGCATGTTTTTATTTTGTGCTGGAAATTCTATAATGAAGCTGTTATAATATAGGAACTTCTATTTTATTGATTGGCGAATAGCGAAAAAGAGGTTAGGTCATGGGGAAAATCATTGCGATTACAAATCAAAAGGGTGGCGTTGGGAAAACCACAACAGCCATCAATTTTGCATCGGCGCTCGGCTCCTGCGGCAAAAAGGTCCTTATCGTGGATATCGACCCGCAAGGCAACGCCACAAGCGGGCTTGGCGTAAACAAGCGGAATACCGCTTTTTCCACTTATCATTTGCTCATGGGCGCTTCAGGGGTAAAGGACGCGCTTATCAGGACAAGCTATAAAAACCTTGATCTTTTGCCGTCAAACATTGATTTGGCAGGGGTTGAAATCGAGCTTGTCGAAATGGATGAGCGCGCTTTCAGGCTAAAGCAGGCGCTGTCGCCTGCAAAAGACGGCTACGATTATATCATCATTGACTGCCCGCCGTCGCTTGGCCTTATCACGGTCAACGCGCTGGCTGCGGCAAACAGCCTGCTTGTCCCGATTCAATGCGAGTATTACGCGCTTGAGGGGCTCTCGCAGCTCATGGCGACTGTCCGGCAGATTAAGCGGCTTTATAATCCTGAAATTGAGATCGAGGGCGTATTGCTTACAATGTATGACAGCCGTCTTAACCTGACGACACAGGTAGTCGCGGAGGTGAAACGGCATTTTACCGGCAAGGTTTATAAGACGGTGATCCCCCGGAATGTAAGACTGTCGGAGGCCCCCAGCTACGGACAGCCGATACAGTATTACGAGCAGAGCTCAAAAGGCGCCGTTTCGTATAATGATTTGGCGAAAGAGTTTTTAAAGATACAAAAGAAACCGGCGTATAGCGGCTGAAAATAGGAGGCTAAAGCGTATGGCGAAGCGAAGCGGATTGGGAAAAGGATTAGACGCGTTATTTATCGACAACAACACCGATGACGGAAGCGTTACCTCGCTGAAGATTTCGGAGGTTGAGCCGAACAGCGGTCAGCCGAGGTCGACCTTTGACGACGAAGCGCTGCGCGAGCTTGCGGATTCTATCCGGGAGCACGGCGTGATACAGCCGGTAATCGTGCGCCCACTCGAATCCGGCGCGTACCAGATTGTGGCGGGTGAACGCCGCTGGCGCGCCTCAAGGATGGCGGGGTTATCCGAAATCCCCGTTATTATCCGCGATCTCGACGCCTCCAAGACGCTGGAGGTCGCCATCATCGAAAACCTGCAGCGCGAAGACTTAAACGCGATAGAGCTTGCGTCGGGCTATAAGTCCCTGATGGAAGAACACGGCATGACGCAGGAGCAGGTCGCGAAAAGAATCGGCAAATCACGCTCCGACGTCGCGAATACGATCCGGCTGCTGTCGCTTCCCGAAAGCGTCATGAAGCACATCAAAAGCGGTAAAATCTCAAAAGGCCACGCAAAAGCGCTGCTCTCCCTTGAGGATAAAGCCCAGATAGAGCATGTGGCGCACAAGATTGTGCTCGACCAGGTTCTTGTCCGCGACATCGAAAAGCTTGCGAAAGAATTAAAACGGACGAAAAAAGCAAACGAAAAACAACCGGAAAACGCAAAGCCGGACGACGTCGCCTGGGGCAAAAACCAAAGCGCGTACAAGGAAATGGAAATGGCGCTGTCGGCGGAGCTTGGCCGCAAGGTGCGGATCACGTCCCACGGCAAAAAATCAACGCTGGAGATTGAATTTTACTCTAACGAGGAGCTTTGCGACATCGCCGAAAGGCTCACGAAAAATAGCTGGTAGGCCCTCTGATATGATTGCAATTTATATATAAAAGAGAAAGGACCACAACCATGCTCGATATTAAATTAATAAGGCAAGACCCGGATTTGGTAAAACAGGCTATGAAAAACCGGAATAAGGATATGGACTCGCTCATTGACGAAATACTCATGATAGACTCGGACCGCCGTGCGCTTATGCAAAAAGCTGACGAGCTAAAGGCGGAACAGAACCGTGCAAGCAAACAAATCCCGGCGCTTAAAAAAGAAGGCGGCGACGTTTCGGGGCTTATGGCGCGAATGAAAAGCATCTCCGAAGAAGTGCGGGCGCTTGACGCGCGCCTGTCTGAGCTTGACGCAAAGCAAAGCGAGCTGATGTATTCTATCCCCAATGTTCCACACGGAACAGTACCCGTCGGGCGCGACGAAACCGAAAACGTCGAGCTTCGCAGATCCGGCGAGCCGAAAGCGTTCGGGTTTGAGCCTCTGCCCCATTGGGAGGTCGGCGCAAATCTCGGGATTTTAGATCCGGAAGCCGCCGCGAAAGTAACGGGCGCCCGCTTTCATTTTTACCGGGGACTTGGTGCGCGCCTTGAGCGTTCCATCGTTAATTTTTTCCTCGACACGCACACGTCAAGCGGCTACACCGAAGTTTTCCCGCCGTTTATCGCAAACGCCGGCTCCATGACCGGCACGGGGCAACTTCCGAAGTTTTCGGAGGATATGTTCAAGCTTGAGGGGCTTGACTATTATTTAATCCCGACGGCGGAGGTTCCGGTGACTAACATGCACCGGGAAGAAATCCTGACCGCCGGTCGTCTGCCAATAAAGTATTGCGCGTATTCCGCGTGCTTCAGAGCCGAGGCCGGCAGCGCCGGGCGCGACACGCGAGGGCTTATTCGCCAACACCAGTTTAATAAGGTGGAGCTTGTGAAGTTTTCGGACCCCGAAACCTCCTACGACGAGCTGGAGGAGCTTACGCAAGCGGCGGAAAAAGTGCTTAAGCTGCTTCATTTGCCGTACCGCGTAGTTGCGCTTTGCAGCGGCGACATGGGATTTTCGAGCGCTAAAACCTATGACATCGAGGTCTGGATGCCGTCATACAACCGGTACGTTGAGATTTCGAGCTGTTCCAATTTCGAGGATTTCCAGTCAAGGCGCGCGGGTATCCGCTTTAAACGGGATGTTAAGGACAAGGCGCAGCTTGTGCATACGTTAAACGGCTCGGGCGTCGCGGTCGGCAGAACGGTCGCCGCGATTTTGGAAAACTTCCAGAACGGCGACGGCAGCGTTACAATACCGGAGGTTCTTGTGCCGTACATGGGCGTAAAAGCAATCAATCCGAAGTAAAAAATACCGGTCGTTTTCGAAGGCCATAAAAGAGGTGAATCCTTTTGTTTGCAATGCCATGGACCGTAAATTATTACGACTGCGACGCCGCAAACCTGCTGAAAATCTCGGCGGCGATGCGGTATATGCAGCAAACCTCCAGCAAGCACCTTGAAACCCTCGGCATATCTCCTGAAAACCTGTATCGTCAGGGTATGGTGTTTTTGCTTTCCAAGATGTGCATAAAGGTACACCGCATGCCGAAAACAGCGGAGGATATCGTCATCAAAACCGCTGCTACCGAAACGCGCGGCGCAAGGTTTGCACGTGAGTTTATCATGATATCTAAAACCGGCGAACGCTTGGTATCCGCTTTATCGCTATGGGTTCTCGCGGATACAAAGTCACATAAAATCATAAGGCCGAGGGATTTTACGTATCCGCTGCCGTTTATGCCGCCTATCCTTGAGGGCGCCATCGAGGACGTGAAAATCCCGAAGCTGTCCGATAATGCGGAAGATACCGTAAAAACCTCAATACAAGTCCGCTACTCGCATATGGATCTCAACCGCCACGTGAACAACGGCGTTTACGCCGACTTCATCTGCGACGCCCTGCCCTGCGACAAGCTTCTGGAAAGAGGGCTTTCTCTGTTTGTTGTAAGCTTTGTAAGCGAGGCGCGGTGCGGCGATATAATTGAGGTTTTAAAAAGCAGCTTAGGCGATACGGAATACCTCGTTTCAGGCAGACACGGCGGCGGTGTTTCATTTGAATCTTATGTAGTTTTAAAATGAGTTTACATAATAAAACAGGGGTTAAATCATACATCATAGAAACGCCGCAGGATTTTACTGCGGCGTTTCTTCTTCGGCTCCATATCTCCCCTTATCTTTTCGCGGGCAATATCTCGATCCAGTAGCCGTCCGGATCGCTTATGAAATACAGTCCCATGCCGGGATTTTCATAGCATATGCATCCCATTTCGCCGTGTTTTTTATGCGCCCCGTCATAATCGTCCGTGGTAAAGCATATATGTATCTCGTTGTCGCCAAGGTTATAGGGCTCCTCCCGGTCGCGTATCCATGTCAATTCAAGGCGGTGGCCGCTTTGACCGTCGCCGAGAAATACGAGTATAAAGCTGCCGTCCGCAGACGTTTTGCGCCTTGTCTCCTCAAGCCCTAACGCCTCCTTATAAAACGCTATGCTTTTTTCAAGATCAAAAACATTGATATTGTTGTGGTTAAAACAAAACTTCATGATTGCACCTTCCTTTTTAATTGTATATCATATTATACAGTATACATCGATGCTGTTGCAAGGGCTTAGAAATCCGCGATATTGTGCCCGATATGCTTTCAACCACTATCCATTGTTCCACGTGGAACATTTTTGGGGCTTCTCCGCGACCGACGCAAAAGCGGCCGCCTTTTTCGGCAGCCACTTTTGCAATCAGCAAAAAGGGGGAGTATATATTTCCGCCCGCGTAAACGGGTGGATTGCAGGCATGATGCAAATTACACATTTACTCGCATAAGCTATGTTCGGGCCTGTTCGCATCGCGATATACCGACGCCTTCGGGATTTTGATATGCACCTCTACAAAATTGTCATTTTCTATCTTCGCGGTATCTACCGGTATTCCCGCCTGATTCATGGTTGCAACAGCCTTTTGGATTGAGTTTAAGAACATGCGCATATCCTTTATAATAAAGATTTTTGTTCCTCGTTTCGCTTCCGGCTTTGCAAGCAAGGTGTCGATCATTTGTTCCGTTTGCTCTACGGTCAGATTCGCTTTTTTTATCGCTGCAATCGCCTGCCGTAAACTTTTCTCGTCCGGCAGCCGGAGCAGCGCGCGTGCATGGCGTTCAGAAAAATTCAGGTTGATCATTTCCTGCTGGATGTGCATCGGGTATTTTAAAAGCCTAAGCTTATTTGCAACTGTGGATTGCGCCATTCCGAGCTGGCGGCTTGCTTGCTGCTGGCTTAATTTTAACTCTTGAATGAGACCTGCAATCCCTGCGGCTTCCTCAAAATAGTTTAAATCCTTGCGTTGGAGGTTTTCAATGAGCGTCAAAATAATCGACTGCTCACTGGAGTATTCCTCTACAATCGCGGGGATTGTCTCGTATCCGAGTTTTCTGCAGGCAAGCGTGCGCCTCTCCCCCGCAATCAGCTCAAAGAAATTGTCTTTTGTTTTTCTCACGGTTATAGGTTGCAGCAAGCCGTTTGCGGAAATACTCTGAGCGAGCTCGCCTAAATCGTTATCGTCAAAGTGGCGGCGCGGCTGCCCCGGGCTACTCTTGATTTGCGCTATGGGAAGCAACACGACCTTGTTTATTTCCTTATTCTTTTTCTTAAATGTTACAGGCATCTTTTAACGGCCTCCATAATACAATTTCCTAGCAAGGCAAAAAGTATCCTCGTAAATTGTTTCGACGCTTTAACAGGAGATCAGTATCATAAGGCTATGATTCCTGTTCGTATAATACTATAAAATTCCAAATACTTCCAGTATTATCCATCGCAATAAACGGCATGGACAAGCAAAAAACGCCTTTTTATAAAGGCGTTTTTGTAATTTTAGCGGAAGGCCTCGGGTATTTTGCCGGAATTTGCGATATCTTTTTTATAATAATAATATTTCTTGTGCCGTCAAAAGGCAGGGAATACTCTTTTATGATGGGATTATCGCCCGAAAGCAGTGACAGCGCGTTTTTGCTGTTCTGCGCTTCCAGCTTGGCGCCGGGGCCTTTCAGCGCGATGAACGCGCCTCCCGGTTTTACAAACGGCAAACAGTATTCACACAACTCCGGCAGGGTTGCAACGGCGCGGGCCGCTGCGAAATCGTACTGCTCCCTGTGCGCTTCATCGCGCCCTGCCGCCTCCGCCCGCGCGCGGATGATCGCGTTGTCTTGCAAAAGCCGCCCGGAAAGCTCCGCTAAAAACTCCGTGCGCTTCTTCATGCTGTCAAGGAGCGTAAGCCTTATATCAGGCCTTGCTATCTTCATCACGACGCCGGGAAACCCCGCGCCGCTCCCTATGTCAATCAGCGACGCGCCGTAAGGGATTGTCGCGGCGGCAAGCGGAAAAAGGCTGTCCAAAAAATGCTTTATAGCAATTTCATTCGGCTGCGTGATCGCCGTAAGGTTCATCCTTTCGCTCCATTCAAGCAATGTAGCGGCATACAGCTCAAGCTGCCCTAACATGTCTCCGGTAAGCGCTATGCCGTATTTTGGCGCGTATTGCTCGAGTATCTCTGAGATTTCACTCATTTCGCCATCCTCTTTTGCTGTTCAAGATAAATCAGCAGCACCGAGATGTCAGCGGGGCTCACGCCTGAGATTCTGGCCGCCTGCCCAACGCTTTCCGGCCTGATTTTCGAAAGCTTTTCGCGCGCTTCCAGCCGTATTCCCTGTATTTCACCGTAGTTTATATCATCCGGCAGCTTTTGCTTCTCCATTTTTTCGCGCGCTTTTACCTGAGACTTTTGCTTTTCGATATACCCCTCATACTTTATCTGTATTTCGATTTGCTCCGTTACGTCACGGCTAAGCTCCGGCCTGTCTTCATCAAACGGAAGCAGCGATTCGTAATCCATCTGCGGGCGTTTTAGAAGCTCCGCCATCTTGACGCCTGTTGTCACGGGCGTCGTGCCTTTTTCAAGCAGCAGGCGGTTGATCTCTTCCGATGGCGGCAAATTGATTGCCAGTATACGCCTTTTCTCATCTTCGATTTGCTTTTGCTTTATGAGGAACATCTCCCAGCGCGTATTGCCGATCAATCCGAGCTCCCGCCCGATAGGCGTCAGGCGCGTATCCGCGTTGTCCTGACGCAACAGCAGCCTGTACTCCGAGCGCGACGTCATCATGCGGTAAGGGTCAAGGCAGCCTTTCGTTACAAGGTCGTCAATCAGCGTTCCGATGTACGATCCGCTTCGCATCAGTGTAAACGGCGCTTTGCCCAGCGCCTTATGCGCCGCGTTGACGCCCGCGACGAAGCCCTGGGCCGCCGCCTCCTCGTAGCCCGAGGTGCCGTTGAACTGTCCCGCACCGTACAGCCCCGGTATCTTCAAGGATTCAAGCGTCGGCTTTAACTGCGCGCTGTCGATGCAGTCGTATTCGATGGCATAAGCCACCCGCATGATCTCGATTCGTTCAAAGCCTTTGATTGTGCGGTACATCTTAATCTGCACATCCTCCGGCAAAGACGACGACGCCCCCTGCAAATACATTTCAGCGGTATCAAGCCCCATCGGCTCCACAAAAATCTGATGCCTTTTTTTGTCCGCAAACCGGATTACCTTATCCTCGATGCTGGGACAATAACGCGCGCCGATGCCCGTTATATTTCCGCTGTACATAGCGCTTCTTTCAATATTCCCGCGTATAATCTCATGCGTCTTTTCGTTCGTATACGCGATATGGCATGCGAGCGTGTTTTTAAGCGCACCCCCTGTCGCAAAGGAAAAAGGCGTCACCGGCTCGTCGCCAAGCTGCGTTTCAAGCTTTGAAAAGTCGATGCTGTCGCGGTGCGCACGCGCCGGCGTGCCTGTTTTAAAGCGCTGCATCCTAAGCCCCAGCCTTGCGATTGAAGCCGTCAGCTTCTCCGCCGCGTGCAATCCGTCTGGGCCGCTCTTTAATACTGAATCCCCGACAAAAACCTTTCCGTTTAAGTATGTCCCCGTGCATATAACGGCGGCCTTTACCCGATAGACGGCGCCAAGTGCCGTAACAAGCTCCTTTACCGCGCCGTTTTCATCAAGCCTTATGTCCGCGATCTCGGCTTGCTTTAATGAAAGCCCCGGTTGGTTTTCCAGCACCTTCTTCATGTGAAGATGGTATTTCGCGCGATCGACCTGAACGCGCAGGCTATGTACCGCGGGGCCTTTGCCGCGGTTTAGCATACGGCTTTGCAGGAATACCGCGTCTGCCGCTTTACCCATCTCGCCGCCTAAAGCGTCAAGCTCCCGTACAAGATGCCCCTTTGCCGTCCCGCCGACGGAGGGGTTGCACGGCAGGTTGCAAAGCGCGTCAAGGGACATGGAAAACAACACCGTCGACGCTCCAAGCCGCGCGGAAGCAAGCGAAGCCTCCGCGCCCGCGTGACCTCCGCCGATTACGGCTACGTCATATTCTCCTGCAAAATACTCTGTCATTATTTATTTCCCCACGCAAAAATTAGCGAAAACCTCATCGATGACACGGTCCGACGCCCGTTCGCCGGTGAGCTCCAAAAGTATGTCGATCGCGAAATCGACACACGCGCCGACAGCGTCGGTCATCCCGGCTGAAAGCGCTGTTTTGGCGTCTTCTAAAGACTCCCCCGCTTTTATAAGGCACAGCCGCTGGCGCTCGCTCATAACGATACCCGCGGCGGGATCGAAGCTTGTAAATCCCAGAAGTTTTTCCGTCGCCTTAAGAAGCTCGTCACGTCCCTCGCCGCTTTTCGCGGAAATCGTCACGACATGCGGAATCTTCGCCCGTATCAAATCCGCCTGAAGCTTTAAAGGCAAATCTATTTTGTTGATAACGGCAATACACGGCCTCCCCGAAAGCGCTAAGAGCAGGTCGTTGTCGTCGTCCGAGAGCTCGTCGGAGCTGTCAAACACCGCAAGAACCAGTTCCGCCGCATCGATTGCAAGCTTTGCTTTTAAAACGCCTATGCTCTCGACCGTATCGTCTGTTTTTCTTATCCCGGCAGTATCCGAGAGGCGCAGCGTGAAATCGCCGAGACGCACGGTGTCCTCCACGATGTCGCGGGTCGTTCCCGGTACGTCCGTCACTATGCTGCGATCCTCGCCCGCTAGCAGGTTCATAAGCGTGGACTTACCTACGTTAGGGCGTCCGGCGATGACCGTTAAAATCCCGTCGCGCAGAATCTTTCCGGCGTCGTATGACCGGAGCATCTCCTCTATTTCCTCGCACGCGCTTACCAAGGTGTTCATGAGCAGCCCGGCGTCAAGCGCTTCTAAGTCTTCCTCGGGAAAATCCGCCCACGCCGCAAGAAACGCAGACTGCTCCACGAGCTTTCCGGTTATCTTGTATATCCTGCCTGAAATCACGCCGTCACGCGCCAAAAGCGCCGCTTTCGCGGCGCTCTCCCCCCCGGCGCTGATAAGGTGCATCACGGCTTCCGCCTGGGTTAAGCTCAGCTTTCCGTTTAAAAACGCGCGTTTTGTAAATTCGCCGGGCGACGCCGGATGCGCTCCGTTTTCAAGGCATAACCGCCATGTCTTTTGCAAAATCCAGACGCTTCCGTGGCAGCTTATCTCCGCGACGTCCTCGCCCGTGTAGGACTTCGGCGCGCAAAATATCTGGCACACCGCTTCATCAATCGCATTGTTTTGGCCGTCAAAAACCCTGCCAAGCGCGCTTGTGTACCCGCGCATTTTTGACACGGGCTTGCCGCTGTTCGCGCGAAACACCTTGTCCGCCACTGTGAAAGCGTCCGTCCCCGAAATTCTCACCACACCGATTCCCGCGCTCAACAGTGCGGTCGAAATCGCCGCTATCGTTGTTTCCATCTGGTATCCTCTTTATAGAACCCGTATTCAATATTCAAAGCCCCGCCCAGGCGGCAAATTTTCCGCACGATTGAATACAGGTTTTTATTTTTTAATCGCCCTTGTCGCCATAAAGGTGTTGATATACGGATCAAGCAGCGAAATCCCGCCGCCGTTGTCCTCGTACATATCCGAAAGCAGGAATCCCGCCCGAAGCTGGCCGCCGATCAGGCTCTCAAAGGAATGCCCGAATTCAAGGGTATCCTTTTCCTCCAGGCGCTGCTTAAAATGCCGGGGCGGCATTTGCTCGATATCGGAATACGGGATTGTATTGCCGAGTTTTAGCTCTCCCATGTTCCACGCATCGATCTCGAAGATGTATAAAAGCGGATTGCAAAAGCCTGAAAGCAGAATCCCGCCTTTTTTCAGCACACGCGCGCACTCCAGCCACACCTTTTCAACGTCGTCGATAAAGCAGGTTGAAACGGGGTTGAAAACCATATCGAAGGTGCCGTCATGAAACCGCGACAAATCGCGCATATCGCCGACTTCAAGCATGATGTTGAGCCCGTCGCGCTTTGCGACCGTCTCGTCAGATTCAATCTGTACCGGGCAAATGTCAATAACAGCGGTGACTGCTCCGAGCGCCGCAAAAACAGGCCCCTGCTGTCCGCCGCCGCTTGCAAGGCATAAAACGCGCTTGCCGGAAACGTCTCCGATCCAATCCCTCGGAACCGGCTTTGTCGGCGTTAACAGTATCTCGTACTCGCCTTTCCTCGCCTTTTCAATCACGCCGGAGGAAACCGGCACCGTCCATTTGTTGCCGTTTTGCGCTTCTTTCTCCCATGCTTCGATGTTGTGAACCACAAAATCCAATGGAATCTCCATTTTGTAAACCTCCCGCACCATCATTTCATTGTATTATTTTACCATGATTTTAGCGTTTATACAACTTTTACGTGCACATCGCAAAACGCAAGCACGCGGCCTACGACCCTTGCGTGAGGCGTGATTTTGCCTAGGCGCTCCATCAGCTTGCCCGCCTTGTTTTCGGGCAATGAGAACAGCAGCCCGCCGGAGGTCTGCGGGTCGAACAGGATATCCGTAAGATACCGGGGAGCGGCTGTGTCAAGTATCATTTTTTCCTCAAGGTATTTTCTGTTCCGATACGCCCCCTGCGGGATAACGCCCTCTTGCGCAAGCTCTAAAACATGCGGCAAAAGCGCCGGGCCTTCAGCGGAAATCTCAAGCGTCACGCCGCTTGCAAACGCCATTTCATGCGCGTGGCCAAGCAGCGAGAAGCCCGTGACGTCGGTGCAAGCGTTGACGCCAACCGCAACGGCTTCGTCCCGCGCGTATTTATTTAGTGTCTTCATTGATTCGATTGCCGGCAAAAGCTCGTCGTCGCTTAGCTTGTCAAGCTTTCTCGCGGTGATTGAGATTCCCGTTCCAAGCGGCTTTGTCAGTATAAGGACGTCGCCCGGCACAGCGCTCTTGTTTGTCCAGATTTCATGGGGCTTTGCTATCCCCGTGACGCACAGGCCGTACTTCGGCTCGTTGTCGTCGATCGTGTGTCCTCCCGCGATGACGGCGCCCGCTTCCGACGCCTTATTAAGTCCGCCTTTTAGGATATCCTGCGCGACATCCCCGGCAAGCTTGCCCGGTATGCACAAAAGATTCAGCGCAAGGCACGGCGACGCGCCCATCGCATACACGTCGGAAAGCGCGTTTGCCGCCGCGATCTGCCCGTATGTGTACGCGTCATCGACAACAGGCGGGAAGAAATCCACCGTCTTAACGATGACAAGCTCGTCGTTTATTTTGTAAACGCAGGCGTCGTCGCACAAATCAAAACCGATGAGCAGGTTCTCGTCGTGTTGCTTCGGCAATCCCCGCACAATTTCCGAAAGCGCGCCCGGCCCAAGCTTTGCGGCGCACCCGGCGCTGCCGCTCAGCCGCGTAAGTTTGATTTCCGGCATATTATTACCCCTTGTTTATTTATTTCCCAAAAGCTTTTCAACAGCCGCAAGCTTAACGGCCACGCAGAAAAGCTTTACCGCTTTTTCAAGCTCCTCCACGCCCGGGAGGCTCGGCGCTATGCGGATCGTCTTATCCTCGGGGTCGTTGCCGTAAGGATGCGTGGCGCCCGCGGCGGTTATTGTAAGCCCCGCAGCTTTGCACATGGCGACTGCGCGTTTCGCGGTTCCCGGCATAGCGTCAAAGGAGATAAAATATCCTCCGAGCGGTTTGTTCCACGACACGATCCCGGTGTCCGAAAGCTCGCTTTGAAAGGTGTTTATAACAGTATCGAATTTCGGCCGCATGGCCGCGGCATGCTTTTTCATATGCTGTTTAATGCCGTTCATGTCTTTGAAGTACCGCGCGTGTCGAAGCTGGTTAATCTTGTCGTATCCGATTGTCATCTTTGACATATGCTTTTTTATAAAGTCCATATTTTCTTTCGCGGCTCCGATTGCGGAAACCCCGCCGCCCGGGAACGTAATTTTCGACGTTGACGAGAAAATAAACGCGTTATTTTCTCGTCCTTGTTTTTTAAACTCCGCAAGGATTGGTATCAGCTCATCTTTTTTATCATCGTATAAATCATGGACGGCATAGGCGTTGTCGAAGAAAAACCTGAAGTCACAGGCCGCGGGCTTCATTGCAGCGAACCGCTTTATGACGCCGTCGGAACAGGTGATGCCCTGAGGGTTTGAGTATTTCGGCACGCACCACATCCCCTTGACGGACGGATCCTTCACCAGTTCTTCCGCGGCGTCCAAGTCGGGGCCGTCGCTTTTCATCGGCACGGGAAGCATCGTGAAGCCCAGATGCTCCGTTACCGCGAAATGCCTGTCGTATCCCGGCACCGGGCATATAAACTTAACCTCGCCCTGCTTAATCCACGGCTTTTCGCAGCCCGGCAAACAAAACATCAGGCAAAACGTTATAACGTCGTGCATCAGGTTAAGGCTTGAGTTGCCGCCGACAAAGACCTCGTCCTCCTCCGTCATTAAAAGCCCCGCCATCAGCCGTTTCGCCTCCGGTATACCGTCGAGCGGCGCGTAATTTGCGCACTCTATGCCGCTTTCGGTAACCGT
This sequence comes from Oscillospiraceae bacterium, assembly GCA_009777635.1. Taxonomy (GTDB): domain Bacteria; phylum Bacillota; class Clostridia; order Oscillospirales; family Ruminococcaceae; genus WRAV01. Next base: position 46,796 of record WRLK01000008.1, read on the forward strand.
CAGGGTTTTCGAGTCCACGGCGTCCAAAATCCCGCGGGAAATGCCAAGCTGATTGGCGTCCGGCTTGCCGCGCGACATGTCGAGCTTTAAACCGCTTGCCTTCATCTTTTCATATTCTATCGCAAGCGCGGACTTTTGGTCTTTTAATTCTTCCGCACTCATTTCCGTATATTTTTTCATGTAACGGTTTCCTCCCTATTCCTGTTTGATGGCTTCGAGCGCGGAAATCTTAACCGCGCGGTTAGCGGGATAAAATCCGGCGGCAAGGCCGATGCCCGTCGCAAAGGCAAGGCCTAAAAGCACAAGCCAGAGCGGGATGGACGAGACGCTCCCGATGCCGCCGAGCATACCGCCCATCCCGCCGCCGGTCATGCCTCCGCCGACGGCGTTAATGAAAAATGACAGCAAAAAGCTGAACAAAACCCCCAAAACGCCGCCAAAAAACCCGATAAGCCCCGCCTCTATCAGGAATATCGCCCTGATATTTCCGACGATGCAGCCCAGTACTTTCATCACGCCGATTTCGCGCGTGCGCTCATATACCGACATGATCATTGTGTTTGTAATGGAGATTGCCGAGACGAAAAGCGTGATGCCGCCGATGCCGCCTAAGATAATCTGCATGGTCATGATGCTTTGCTGCATTTGCTGACGCTGGCTCTCCATGCTCCATGTGCCAAAACCCATTGCCTGTATTTCCTTTTCGATATCCGGCACCGACGGCAAATCCGTCGACTTGACTTTTACCTGGTTATAGCTTTCCTTTTGGTTTCTCGGGGTCCTTATGTTGTTTTCTTTGTTAAATTCGTCCTGAAGCCGCTTCATCTCGTCAAGCGGGATAAACACGCCGTCCACCGTCTCCCATTTTGTGCGGTCGGCCTCAAGGATACCGACGGCTATGATTTCGTATTCCAAGTTCCTTGTCGTGGTGTCTTCAGCATCCAGCGACTTTAGCGTAAGCTTAAGGTCGGTCTTCATCGGGTTAAAAAACGGCTCCTGTATGTTGCCGTCCTCATCCGGCCAGTCGGAGCGCATGTTATCGAACCTTCTGCGCGTATCCATAAACCGGTATGCCGCAGAGCCCCCGACTACCACCTGCAACGTCCTTGTCTTGCCAAGCGGCAGGAATTCCCCTTCGGCGATTCTGTAGCCCAGCGGCTCCATCGCTTCTGGGACGATGCCGAAAAAATTCGGGTGTTTCCATTCGTAACGAAAGTTCCTCCCGCCCTCGATCAAATACTCTGAGCCGGTCTGCAGCCCCACAAACGGCGTTGCGACAAGGACCCCCTGTATATTCCGGATATCCGCCACCGCTTTATCGTCAAGGGGCGTATCGTTCGAGCCTGTGCCTCCGCCCCAAACCTCGATGATGGAGAGGTCCCCCCACATTTTAAGCTGCTCGTCGATCTGGTTTCCCATGCCGATGACAAGCGAAATCATCATGACGATTGCCGTTGTTCCGATGACGACGCCGACAATAGTCAGGGACGTTAAAAATTTCCGCCTGATGAGGTTGCGAAGGCACATGGACAGCAAATCAGAAGTCTTCATCCATATCCTCGCTTCCCTTTGTCTTCATGCGCTTGATGAAGTAAAGCGCGATCGGCCCCGCAACCATCAGCCCGCCCGCGCCCGCAATCCCCATCCCGATCGGGGATACGGCGCCCGCCGCCTGCTGCCCGATGTCGGGCGGCATTTCCGGCGGAGGTACAAACGGCTCCATAACCATAATGGAAAACGGCACGGTAATCTCTTTCCGGTTCATGTTCTCGTCTTCGTAATGTATCACGGCAAGCCCGTCGAACTGCCCCGGCGTCATAATCGTGATGTTGATATCGACGATGCCGGATTTCCCGGCGTCAAGGTTGCCGAAATTCGTGTTTGGAGCTACAAACTCGACGCCTCCCGGCATGCTGATGACGCCCGTGATATTGCGCGTCGGCGAGCTTCCCCTGTTTATGACCGGCACGCTGATATAGCCCTCCTCGCCTATCTGCAGCACGCTTGTATAATCCGTGATCTCGTCCGCCGAGAAGCGGTCAAGCTGTACGACCGGGATTGCGATCTTAACGCTCGATTCGCCGTCCACATATTGGTTGTTGCTCAAAAACTGGTACGAGAATTTTACCGTGACGCCGTATTCGATGGCGGCGCCCGCGGCGGCGGGGTTCGCCCTTAGCGCGACCATATGCGGCATCGATTCGCCCATCGATATGGCGTCGAAAAACGACGTGCTCGAAGCCGCCATGATCCGAAAGCCGGTATCCGGCTCGATTGTCATCTCCACGTTTTCAACGCCGATGGTCCGGCTTGTGTTCTTAAAGGAAAGCTCTAAATCAAACTCGTCGCCCGCGGTAATCGCCTCATCGCCGAAGCTGTATGATTCCACGATAACCCTCGGCCTTAGCGGGGCTCTTTCGTCTTCTTCCTCTTCCTTCGTCACCTGAAACAGGTTCGCCGCGGCCTCTCCCTTTATGCTGTCGTCGAACTCGCGCAAATCGTACTGCACGCGAAATCCGAACGAGGTTGCCGAGCCGTCGCTTTGTATGTCGTCAAACACCGCCCGAAACCGCGGATACTGTTCGCTTCCGGCCGATAAAAGCTCAAGCCTGCCGCGCGTGCCGCCAAGGGTTTTAAACCCGGCGGCGTTCGTCACAAACGCGTGAAGCTTTGCGGCCGCAAGCTCCTGTCTTGTTTGATGCGCAAGGCCGACGTCATAGTACGTGATCTCGACCGTAAACGGCGGCGTATCCTCGGTGACCTCCAAAAGCCGCTGGCCCGAAGCGTTCCTTACGACGACGTTCTCAACCACAATATCGGAGACAGGCGGCTTATCCTCGTCCTCCTCGCCCTCAAAAAACCGGGGCGGTATGGGGATTTCAAAGTATTCGCCCATATCCGTAAGATTTACCCTAAGCAGCCTGTCGCCGCCGCCGTTGTATGTGATATTGGTAAGCCTGCCCCTGTCGCGGCCTCTCCTGTTGGGGTCGGAGTCTATGCGAAGCGTTGAGTTGCGGCTCCATGCAAACGATGAGTTGGATGGGATCGAAAATTCGGCGGCGGAATAGTCTCCGCGCAGAGATCTGTCATCCGCAAAGTAGATGTCGTCCGCAAAGTAAAAGGTAATGGTCAAGCCGCGGGTCTCCTCGCCTGCCTTTAACTGCCGCGAGACGGTCGTGTCTGCCGTGAAGATGGGGATGTTGTGCCTTTCGCCGCCCGACGCCAGTACGGTAACAACAGGGTAATCCGGGAACACTTCCCAAGTGGCGCCGTTATCAAACGATACTTTTATGAAATAATCCATATCGTAATCCAACGTGTTTCGAAACGGCAGAGTTGCGCTTCGTTTTGTATCGTTGCCTGTTGTTCGCGCAGAATTACTTGTACTTGGCTTGTCTTCCCACCATTCACATGCTCCGACCCAAGTGTTGTCCGGGAGGTTTTCTCCTGTAATCGTTATCTCGCTGGTTCCGCTCGAAAGAATTCTAGTTGGGCTTGCCTTTATATTTATATTGCCGGGTTCAGCCCCCCACACCAAAAACGCAAGCGCGCCCGAAAAAAGCCCGAAAACCATAAGCATTGCGATAATGAGCGCAATAATCCTCACATAATGTCTTTTCACTCTGTTTCAGGGCCTCCTTTCGCCGTGTCGCCCCCCACACCAAAAACGCAAGCGCGCCCGAAAAAAGCCCGAAAACCATAAGCATTGCGATAATGAGCGCAATAATCCTCACATAATGTCTTTTCACTCTGTTTCAGGGCCTCCTTTCGCCGTGTCTTCCTGCGGCTGCGCCTCTTTTATTTTACTGTCCGCGATTGATTCGTTTTCTTTATCGGATACGACGTTGCCGTCGAATAACGTCACGATCCTGTCCGCGTACTTTGCAAGCTCGGGGTCGTGGGTTACAAGCACAAGCGTCTGGTTGTGCTCGCGCACCAGCCGTATCATCATGCTCATGACCTCAATCGTCGTCTTGGAATCCAAGTTGCCGGTGGGCTCATCCGCGAAAATTATTTTCGGGCTTGCGACAAACGCCCTTGCGATGCCGACGCGCTGCTGCTGTCCGCCGCTCATCTGCGAGGGCTTGTGCGCCATGCGGCCCGAAAGACCTACCTCGTTTAAGATTTTCTTCGCGGCTTTTTCCCTCTTCTTTTTTGATACGCCGCGGAAAACCAGCGGCAGGCTTACGTTTTCAAGCGCCGTAATGTTTGGCAAAAGATTGTATGACTGGAAAATAAACCCGATATTCTTCTGCCGGAATTTTGCAAGCTTGTTCTCAGAAAAGCGCGAGATATTTCTCCCGCCGATTACAACGGCGCCCTTCGTCGGCTTTTCAAGACCGGCAAGCTGGTTTAAAAGCGTGGATTTCCCGGAGCCCGAGGTGCCAACGATACAGCAGACCTCACCCGGCAGAATATCAAGGTTTATCTTGTCAAGGGCGACGACCTGTTCCATGCCCACGCGGTAAACCTTGCGTAAATCCTTTACTTTTATAATCGGCTCAGGCAACGGCTACACACCTATAAAGAAATTTTTTCATGTCAAAAATACAGGTATAATATACCATAATTTTAAGAAATATTCAAATAATAAATTATTTTCCCAAAGTTTTAAGAATTATTATAGCAAAGTATCATGCGCGCGCCGCACATGAGCTGCCGTTCATGTTTTTTCACATTCATCTGCCAAAACAAGAATAAAATTACAGTCCCAGTAAATAATAGAAAAGCAACGCTTGACAAAAATTATAAAGAACTTTCTATAATAAGGGAGGATTTTTACCATAATGAAAGCAACAGGTATCGTAAGGCGCATCGATGACCTTGGACGCGTCGTAATTCCCAAGGAAATCAGGCGCACCATGAGGATTCGTGAGGGCGACCCGCTGGAAATATATACCGGAAATGATGGCGAAGTCATCTTTAAAAAATATTCCCCGCTCGGCGAATTGGGTTCGTTCGCCGCCCAGTACGCGGAGGTGCTGCATAGAAACGGCGGGCATCCCGTCGTCGTCTGCGACCGCGACCATGTGATCGCGGTATCCGGCATACCGAAAAAAGAAATGCTTGAGCGCCGCGTCTCGAACATGCTTGAGGACCTGATGGAACAACGCAAAACGTTCGGCCCCGGAGACTCCGCGAAAATCCAGCCTGTCGAGGGAATTGACCGGTTTGGCGTGGCGGGCGCGCCCATCATCGCGGCAGGCGACGTCTGCGGCGCGATTATGTTTATTGCGGACGAAAACTCAGCCGCCGCCGGCGAAACCGAAATAAAGCTAATAACGACTGCCGCCGCGTTTTTAGGCAAGCAAATGGAAGAATAAAAATTTTCACATAAAGGCTTGCAAAGCTTGTTTTTATGTGATATACTTCTAAATGTTGATGAATGATACTGAAAGAGTGGGAATTTGCCCGCTCTTTCCTGTTGTATGGCCTTATTTCTTAAACTTGTCTTGCCGGAGGTTTTTCTATGGGTAGCAATAAAGGCGGCTCAACGGTGCGGGTCGCCGAGCGGCTTATCATGCCTGTCATCGAAGAGCGCGGGCTTGACCTGTGGGACACGCGCTTTGAAAAAGAGGGAAGCCGGTGGTACTTACGGTATTTTATCGACAAGTCGGGCGGCGTCAATATCTCGGACTGCGAATTTGTAAGCCGCGCCGTTGAAAAGCTGCTTGACGAATCAGACCCGATACAGCAAAGCTATACGCTTGAAGTTTCGTCCCCGGGAATCGAGCGGGAGCTTGTAAGGGACTGGCATTTTGAAAAATACTTAGGCTCTAAGGTCTGCGTGCGTCTGATCAGGCCCGTAGAGGGTATCCGCGATTTTTACGGCGAGCTTCTTTCAAAGAGCGGCGACGAAATCAAGATACTGCTCCCCGGCGACGTTGAAATGAGCCTTCAACGGGCGGAGGCCGCGAACATAAAGCTTGCGGCCGATTACGAAACTGGAGGTCAATACGAATGAACGGCGAATTCTTCGAGGCGCTGGCGCTGCTTGAAAAAGAAAAAGGCATCCCGATGGAATACCTGCTTGAAAAAATCAAAAACGCGATTGCGATCGCCGTTAAACGCGACAGCGAAGGCACGCTTGACAACATCGTCGAGATCGACCCTGAAACCGGCAGGTTTTACGTCGCCTTTCGCAAAACCGTCGTAAAGGACGTCACCGACCCCGCAAACGAGATTTCGGTTGAGGCCGCCAAAAAATTAAATAAAAAAGCAAAGGTCGGGGAGGCCGTTGAGATTCCGATGGAGACAAAGGAGTTCGGCAGGATCGCGGCGCAGGCTGCAAAGCATGTCATCCGGCAGGGGATACGCGAGGGCGAGCGCGACCAGCTTCTGCAGGAGTACCAAAGCCGCCAGAACGATATCGTGACGGCGATCGTCCTGCGCACGGACCCGCGGCGCGGAAACGTGACCCTTGAAATCGGAAAGCACGAGGCGGTGCTCCCGAAAAGCGAGCAAGTGCCCTCAGAGCGTTACCGCGACGGCGAAAAGATAAAGGTGTTTGTCGTTGACGTCGTAAGCGCTGAAAAAGGGCCGCGCCTTATGATTTCACGCACGCATCCCGGCCTTGTAAAGCGTTTGTTTGAAATTCAGGTGCCTGAAATTTACGACGGCACCGTCGAGATCAAGGCAATTGCGCGCGAAGCGGGCTCAAGGACAAAAATCGCGGTATACTCAAAAGACGAAAACGTGGATGCCCAGGGCGCGTGTATCGGGCCTAAGGGAGTCCGCGTCACAGATATAGTAGACGAGCTTGGCGGCGAGAAAATAGACGTCATAAAGTACTCCGAAGACGCGACGCAGTTTATCGCCGAAGCCCTTTCTCCGGCGCAGGTGCTCGGCGTCGAGATTGAGGACGAGTCGCTCAAAAGCTGCCGTGTGACTGTTCCTGACCAGCAGCTGTCCCTTGCGATCGGCAACAAAGGGCAAAACGCGCGCCTTGCCGCAAGGCTTACAGGTTGGAAGATAGACATCCGCCCGGAGTCCGGGTTTTACGGGGAGTAGCCGGTTGAATGAAAGCTAAGAAAATCCCGGTGCGCATGTGCTCCGGCTGCTCGGAGCGAAAGCCGAAGAATGAGCTTGTGCGGATTGTCAGGCGCCCCGACGGCGAGATTGCGCTTGATGAAACAGGCAAGAAGCCGGGGCGCGGCGCGTACCTGTGCGGTAACGGCGGCTGCTTAAAGCTTGCGAGAAAAGCAAGGCGGCTTGAGCGGGCGTTTAAGTGCCAAATACCGGAGGACGTCTACGGGCGTCTCGAGGAGGCAATGAGCCAAAGTGAAGGATAAGCTCCTGTCCCTTTTGGGGATTTGTAGAAAAGCGGGCAAGCTGGTCCACGGGTTTGACGCGGTATGCGGCGCGGTAAAGCTGAAAACCGCAAGGCTTGTACTGATTTCCGGTGATATATCGCCTAAAACAAAAAAGGAAATTGAATTCATATCATCTAAAACAAATATAAAGGCCATCACCGTTGCGATTACCATGGACGACATCGAGCAGAAAACAGGCAAGCGCGCAGGGGTTCTTGCAATACTTGACGACGGCCTTGCAAAAGCCGTGAATGAGGCCGCGGTCCGCGCGGGCAAGGAGGAGTACTATGATAGAAAAATACAGGGTGCATGAGGTCGCAAAGGATTTAGGGCTTCCAAGCAAGCAGATTATCGAGCTTTTGTCCAAATACTTCGGCGGCGACCCTAAAAAGCATATGACGGCGCTTGAAGTAAACGAGCTTAGTTTGATCTTCGAGCATTATACGGCATTGCACAGCGTGGACAGCCTTGAGAGCTATTTCGCGCAGGCCGTTCCGAGAAAGCCGAAGCCGAAGCCGGAGCCGCCTAAGCCGAAAGAAGCTCCTAAGCCCGCAAAGGCCTTCTTAAAACCGGAGCCCGCCCCTGCCCCCGCGCCTAAACCGGCGCCCGCGGCACAGGCGGCGCCTATGCGCAAAAAAGAAGATAAGCGCCGCCCGTCGAAAGCACCGGCGGCGGCAAGGCCGCAAATGCAGACATATAAGCCGAGGCCTCAAACACCTCCTCAGGGCGGCGTGTCGCAGCAGGTTCAGCAGGAACGCTCCGACAGACACGTCGATATGCGCACCGTAAAAGTAAACCTCGATAAATACAACGAGCGCTACGAAACGATAGCGCCGACAAACCTTGCGAAAAAAGATACCGGCGTTAAAAAACAGAAGCTGCATCAGCGCTCCGCTCAGCGAGGCAAGCCGTTCATGTCCCGCAAGGACAAGGAGCTTGCCAAGATGAAGAGGCTCGAAATGGAGCGCCAGCGCAGGCAAAAGCTCGATATCACGCTACCGGAGCAAATCTCGGTCGGCGACCTCGCGCTCAAGCTGAAGGTTCAGGCGTCCGAGGTGATTAAGCGGTTGATGGGCATCGGCGTCATGGCGTCGGTAAGCGAAATTATCGACTATGACACGGCGGCGATGATCGCCATTGAAATCGGCGCGAAGGTCTCTCCTGAAATCGTGGTCACCCTTGAGGAGCGTTTGTTCGACGAGACCGAGGACGCAGACGATATGCTTGAGGAAAGGCCCCCCATCGTTGTTGTAATGGGACACGTAGACCACGGCAAAACCTCGCTGCTTGACTATATACGCGACACGAGCGTCACCGAAGGCGAGGCGGGCGGCATAACGCAGCACATCGGCGCGTACCAGGTAGCCGTCCGCGACAAGAAAATCACGTTCCTCGATACTCCCGGGCACGCCGCGTTTACGTCCATGCGCGCAAGGGGCGCAAACATCACGGACATCGCGATTCTTGTCGTCGCGGCCGACGACGGCATAATGCCGCAGACGGTAGAAGCAATCAACCACGCAAAGGAAGCCGGCGTTGCAACGATTGTCGCAATAAATAAAATAGATAAGCCCGCATCGAACCCCGACAGGATCAAGCAGGAGCTCACCGAGCACGGCCTTGTTATCGAGGATTGGGGCGGCGATACCATCTGCGTCGAGGTCTCGGCGAAAACAGGCGCCGGTGTCGACCATCTGCTCGAAATGGTGCAGCTTGTCGCGGATATGAAAGAGTTAAGGGCAAATCCCGACAAAATGGCGCGCGGAACCGTCATCGAAGCGCGGCTCGACAAGGGCCGCGGACCTGTGGCCACTGTTCTTGTACAAAACGGAACGCTGCATGTCGGCGACGTCATCATCGCCGGTATGGCGCTGGGGCGTGTGCGCGTCATGCACGACGACCACGGCGACCGCATTGAGGAGGCAGGCCCCTCGATGCCGGTTGAAATCACCGGTTTAGGCGAGGTTCCGCAGGCGGGCGACGTATTCAACTGCGTAGAGGACGAAAAGCTTGCCCGCGAGCTGGTCGAAAAACGCCGCCATGAAACGAAGGAAGAGCAGTTTAAGACATTCTCGAAGGTTACGCTTGACAATTTGTTCGACCATATTTCCGAGGGCGACATCAAGGAGCTGCCGGTTATCGTCAAGGCCGACGTCCAGGGCTCCGTCGAGGCGCTAAGGCAAAGCCTTGAGAAGATCGAAAACGAGGAAGTCCGCGTGCGCGTGATCCACGGCGGCGTCGGCGCCGTCAGCGAATCCGACGTCATGCTCGCGAACGCGTCAAACGCCATCATCGTCGGCTTTAACGTGCGCCCTGACCCGCTTGCTAAGGATGTCGCCGAGCACGACGGCGTCGATATCCGGCTTTACCGTATCATTTACGACGCGATCGACGAGATAAGCGACGCGATGAAAGGCATGCTTGCGCCTAAAATACGCGAGGTCGATCTTGGCCGCGCCGAAGTCCGGCAGGTTTACAAAATCTCGAGCGTCGGGACCATTGCGGGCTGTCACGTGCTTTCAGGCAAAATCACGCGCTCCGCTAAAATCCGCGTCGTGCGCGACGGCATCATCATCGCCGACGACGAGCTTGACAGCTTAAAGCGCTTCAAGGACGACGTCAAGGAGGTCGCTTCAGGCTACGAGTGCGGCATGGGCCTTACAAAATTCAACGACATCAAGGAAGGCGACGTGTTTGAGGCTTATAACATTGAAGAATATCGGGATTAGGGCCTGTTGACACTACCGCTCAACGCCCGTCTAAACGGCGCATTTTGCGCCAAGCTTCGTTAAATTTTCTTGCAATACGCCAAGTATTGCTGCAAAAATTTGCCTTGTTTGACACAAAATCCGCTCATTATCCGTGCATTTCGGATGGTGTCAACAGGCCCCAGGAGGGTAACCGCATGCCTTCATATAGGACGGCGCGCGCCGAAGAGGATATAAAGCGCGAGCTTTCGGATATTATGCGAGGGCTTAAAGACCCACGCATAACCGGGCTTTTAAGTATCGTAAAGCTTGAGCTTGCGTCTGATTACTCCCATTGCAAGGTGTATATAAGCTCCCTTGACGGGATTTCGTCCGCCAAAAATGCGGTAGAGGGACTTAAGAGCGCCGGAGGCTTTATACGGCGCGAGATTGGGCTGCGGCTTAAAATGCGAAGAAGCCCCGAGTTCCACTTTATCGCCGACGATGGCATTGAATACAGCGCGAACATCAATAAAAAACTAAAAGAGATTGAGTGACATGCAAATCGATGTAAAAACCGCCTGCGAAAAATTAAATGCGGCCGACAACATCTTAATACTGACGCACCAGCGGCCCGACGGAGACACGCTCGGGGCGGCTTTTGCGCTTTTGCATGTACTGATTGCGGCGGGTAAAAAGGCTCGTGTTTCATGCCATAGCGGTTTTCCCGCGCGCTACGGCTTCCTGTGCGGCGGCTATGCGCCTGACGAAAGCTTTTCGCCCGAGTTTACCGTCGCCGTGGACGTTGCGTCATTGCCGCTTCTATGCGACGACTTTGAAAAGCATAAGGGCAAAATCGATATGTGTATCGACCACCACAAATCAAATTCCATGTATGCAAAGTTTACGCTTCTCGACACGGACGCCGCCGCCGCGTGCGAGATTGTATATGAATTGATAAAAGGGCTGGGCGGTAAAATAACAACGGCGGTCGCCGATGCGATCTTCGCCGGAATCACGACGGATACCGGCTGTTTTAAGTATTCAAACGTAACCGCAAGAACTCATGAGATTGCCGCAGACATGATCCGGTTTGGCGCGAACCACGCTATGATCAATAAAATCATGTTCGACACGAAAAGCCGTGGGCTTTTGATGGTCGAGCAGATGATACTTAAAAACACAAAGTATTATTTCGACGGGCGCTGCGCCGTAATATTCCTGCCGTCCGGCTTAAACGAGCGCTATCAGGTGCTGGATGACGAGCTTGACGGCATATCGTCTTTTCCCGCGCGCATAGCGGGGGTCGTCGCCGGCGTTACGATAAAAGCCTCGGAGGATTTAAGCGGCAAGTTCCGTGTATCGGTGAGGACGGCCTCCCCTGTTGACGCGTCAAAAATCTGTTTGTCGTTCGGCGGCGGCGGGCACGCAAACGCCGCTGGCTGTACGCTTGCGGGAACGCTTGAGGAGGTCACGGAAAAACTCCTAGCCGCTATTCAGAAAGAGCTTGAATCATGCTAGACGGTATTTTGCTGATAGACAAGCCCGCGGGTTTCACTTCGTTCGACGTGATTGCAAAGCTGCGTGGGATGACAAGGACTAAAAAAATCGGTCACGCCGGAACCCTTGACCCGATGGCGACAGGCGTGCTTCCCGTATTTTTCGGGCGCGCCGCGAAAGCCGTGGATCTGCTTCCAAGCCATGATAAAGCCTACATAGCGGGTTTTAAGCTTGGTTCTGCCACCGACACGCAGGATATAACAGGCCGGATTTTGTATGAAAAAAACCATTCGGTGACGGCGCGGGAGGTAGAAGACGCGCTTTCGTCTTTTACCGGCGGGATTTTGCAAACGCCTCCGATGTATTCGGCGGTCCGCGTAAACGGGAAACGGCTTTATGACCTTGCGCGGAGCGGCCGGGAAATCGAGCGGAAGCCGCGAAACGTTATTATATATGAATTGCGGCTGCTCGAATCGGATGAAGCTTCAGGCGTTTACAGCATCTTTTTAAAATGTTCCGGCGGCACATATGTAAGGACGCTGTGCCACGATCTCGGCGAAAGGCTGGGCTGCGGCGCCGTTATGACGTCGCTTCGCCGCACTATGGCGTGCGGATATGAACTGAAGGACTGCATTACGCTTGAGACGGCAGAGGAGCGTACAGCTTCCGGGGCGCTTAAGCTGTTGCCTGTATCCTCCGTGTTTTCGGATTTGCCGGAGCTTGTGCTAAACGAAAGTCAAGCCCATCATTTTTTAAACGGTATACAGCTTGGGTTAGACCAGTTTAGCGGCGTTCCAAAGGTTGAACGTATACGCGCGGTTGACGGGGGCGGCCGTTTTCTCGGGCTTGCGAAAGCGGATGGCTTAGAAAACAAGCTTGTCATCGTTAAATTGTTCGCGTTGGGGGAACCACAATAAATGACGGTGTTTGAGAGCATTCCCGAAACATTCCCAGCCGAAAAGACGGCGGTGGCGCTCGGTATCTTCGACGGGCTGCACAAGGGGCATATGGCGGTGCTTAAATCGCTTATCGAAGCTTCAAAACCAGATGGGTTAACACCTTTAGTGTTTACGTTTGACACAAACGAATCGAGGCCCGGCGCGAAAACTCCAAAGCGTCTTTTAAGCGACGATGCGCGAAACGAAATCCTTCTGGATATCGGCGTCGAATATGTGCTGTCGCCAAAATTCTCGGAGTTTCGCGATATGCAGCCGCATGATTTCTCGGTTTTTCTAACACGCCGATTAAACGCGAAAGCCGTATTTTGCGGCGAGGATTTCAGGTTCGGCAAAGGGGCAAAAGCAGGCGCATTAGATTTAGAGGCATTTTTAGAGGGCAAATCCTCCGTTCATGTGATAAAGACTGTCGCCGCGTTAGACGGCGCGGTTTCCTCCACGCGAATCAAGCAATTGCTTGAAAGCGGGGATATAGCCGCGGCAAACACTCTTTTGGGCCGTCCGTTCCCGATAAAGGCTCCCGTAATCCGCGGGCGCGGGATCGGGCTTGCGCGCTTGCTGCAAACCGCGAATCAGCCATACCCCCCAAACCTTGCCGTACCGCGTTTCGGCGTGTACGCCTCCGAGACCGCTGTAGGCGATAAACGGTACGCATCCGTTACCAACATCGGCGTAAAGCCGACCGTCGGAATCGCACCGCTCTTAGCGGAAACCCACATATTCGATTTTTCCGCCGATTTATACGGAGAAACGATCTCCGTTTCACTTTTAGAGTTTATAAGGGACGAGAAAAGGTTCGACAGCTTAGAGCTGCTCAAGGCGCAGATGGAAAAGGATTCCGCCTCATCCCGAAAGATATATAACAATACGATTTAGGAGGGTTTCGCATGTATGATCTTTTAAAATTGCTCGAAGACAACGCAAGGTACTCCGACAAGGAGCTCTCGGCCATTCTCGGTATCAGCGGGGAAGAAGTGCGCAAAAAAATCGCCGACTTGGAAGAAGACGGGATTTTACGCGGCTACAAGGCAATCGTCGACTGGGAAAAGACGGAGCGCGACGTCGTAATGGCAAGAATCGAGCTAAAGGTGATACCGAAGCGTGACCGCGGCTTTGAGGAGCTTGCCGAAACAATAAGCGGGTTTGAGGAAGTGCAGACGCTTTATTTAATGAGCGGCGGGTACGACCTTGCCGTTACGGTTGTCGGCAAATCCTTTAAGGACATCGCAAATTTTGTAGCGCACAGGCTGGCCCCGCTTGAATCCGTTCAGGCGACGGCCACGCATTTTGTCCTGCGCAAATACAAGGACAAAAATACCCTTTTCATAGACCCCGAGCGCGACGAAAGAGGTGTCGTTCTGTGACGGACTATTCGCTTCTCTTATCGCAGCGGGCAAAAAACATAAAGCCGTCAGGTATCCGCAAGTTTTTCAGCGCAGCCTCCGAGATGAAAGACGTGATTTCCTTAGGCGTTGGCGAGCCTGACTTTAAAACGCCGTGGGTTATCCGCAAGGCCGGTATCGCGTCCCTTGACGCGGGCCGTACCTGGTATACGGCGAACGCCGGGCTTTCGGCCCTTCAAAAAGAAATCAGCCTCTATTTAAAGCGGAGGTTCGAGCTTGCGTACGCGCCCGAGAACGTCCTTGTGACAGTCGGCGGAAGCGAAGCGATCGACCTTGCCATGCGCGCGTTTATAAACCCCGGCGACGAGGTGCTCATCCCCGAGCCAAGCTTTGTGTGCTACACGCCGATCGCCGAGCTTTGCGGCGCTCGTCCCGTTCCCGTCGTCACGAAGGCGGAGGATGAGTTCCGCCTTAACCCGGATGCGCTGAGAGCCGCGATAACTCCCAAGACAAAGCTGCTGGTGTTCCCGTTCCCGAACAACCCCACAGGCGGCGTCATGCGCCGGAAGCACCTTGAGGAAATTGCCGGGGTCTTAAAAGGCACCGATATCATCGTTTTATCAGATGAGATTTACGCGGAGCTCACATACGGCGAAGAGGGGCATGTCTCCATCTCGTCGGTCGACGGCATGAAAGACCGCACCATCGTTGTAAACGGCTTTTCAAAGGCACATGCCATGACCGGCTGGCGGCTCGGCTATGTGACGGGTCCCGCTCCCGTGATGGAGGTCTTAAACAAAATTCACCAGTACGCCATTATGTGCGCGCCGACAACAAGCCAATACGCAGCGATAGAGGCGCTTCGAAGCTGCGACGACGACGTTTTGAAGATGGCCGAGGAGTACAATAAGCGCAGGCGGCTGATCGTTATGCGGCTAAACGAGATGGGGCTTTCCTGCTTTAATCCGGGCGGCGCGTTTTACGCGTTTCCGAGCATACAGTCAACAGGGCTTTCGTCGCAGGAATTTTGCGAACGGCTTTTGCATTCCAAAAAAGTCGCGGTCGTTCCGGGCGACGCGTTCGGCGACAGCGGCGAGGGATTTGTGCGCATCTCGTATTCGTATTCCATCGAGCATATCAAGGAAGCGTTAAGGCGCATTGAGGCGTTCTTGAAAGAGCTCAGAGCTTAAAGGGGAGTTCGCAATGTATTACTGCAACCGAGTGGTTGTCGAGTCGTGCGGAAAGGTTAACCTTTCCCTTGACATTACAGGAACCGGTGAAGACGGCTACCATATGCTTGAAACGGTCATGCAGAGCATCGATCTTCGCGATGTGCTTTTAATCGGCAAGCGCGACGACGACGAGATGAGGGTTACGTGCTCAAATCCCGACGCTCCCGAAGACGACGCAAATATCGCTTTTAAAGCAGCGAAGGAATTCTTCGCGGCAACCGGTATAGAAGAACAGGGGCTTTCCATACATATAGACAAGAGCATACCGGTGGAGGCGGGGCTCGCGGGCGGCAGCGCCGACGCGGCGGCTGTTTTGCGCGGGCTTGACAGGCTGTTTGAAACGTCCCTTTCGCCGGAACATCTTCTTGAGATCGGGCTTTCAGTTGGCGCGGACGTCCCGTTTTGCCTCTCGGGCGGCTGCGCCCTTGCCGAGGGCAAGGGGGAATTTTTAACCCCGCTTAGAAGCCTTCCCGCCTGTTATATCACGATTGCAAAGCCTCCTGAAGGTATGAGCACAAAGTACGCTTACAAGCTTTTCGATGATTATGAGGGCGAAGTCATAAGGCCCGACACAAAAAAGATGATAGCCGCGCTTGACAGCGGGCTTCTTCCTGAAATTGGGCGGCAGATGTTTTCGGCCTTTTCCGGCATAATGAAAAGCGAATCCATTATGCTAAGCGGCGTCATGGTTTGCTCGGGAGCCTTGGGCAGCGTGGTCTCCGGCAGCGGAAGCGCGGTCGCCGGGCTTTTTGATAACGAGAAAACCGCAAAAAACTGCCTTGGCCTTTTGCGTAAGCAGGTCAAGGATTGCTGGCTTTGCAGGCCGACGGATTATGGCGCGCGGATAATCCATGTGAGCTAAGAAGCTGTTCACATAGACGAGAACAGCTTCTATTTTGACTTTATTTGACATAAATTAAAACTTGAAACTTTTTATCCTCTCATGTACACTATTTACATATAACGCAGTAAAGGTGACTTCAAATGCTTATTGATGATTCTGGTCTTTGCCCTGCCTGCCAAGAGCCGATGGGCGAAAACAGCATATGTCCGGCTTGCGGCTATTCCGATAACGGTGATAGCTTTGATTCTGCGTACCTAAAGCCCGGCACCACGCTAAAAAACGGCCGTTACCTTGTCGGTGGGCTTTCCCAGCGAAACGGCGAGTGCGCCACATACGACGGGTTTGATTATAAAACCCGCGAAACGCACTGGATTCGCGAATATTTCCCCACGACAATCGCAAGGCGCGACGCTTTGACCGGCGCGGTTTCGCCTCTTGAGGGGCAGGGAGCCCAGTATAAGGCGTTAACCTCGGATTTCATCGACCTGTGTAACGAAATCAAACGCCTTGAGGTTACCGAGCGCGTGATTCCGATTACCGACGTTTTTATAGAAAACAACACCGTTTACGCAATCTATCAGGCTATGGACGTCGTGAACTTCGACGAATACCTTTCAGGAATCGGCGGCAAGCTGTCGGTTAAAAAGGCTTTGGAGATGTTCCTGCCGTTTTGCAATATGATCGGCGGGATTCACGATAACGGGTATATCCACAGGGGGATTTCCCCGCTCACGGTTTATGTGGACGAAGACGACAACCTTTATTTATGGGATTTTTCACTGAGCGCCACAAGGACCGCAAACTCGGAGCTTGACGCTGAGCTTTTCAACGGCTACAGCGCGCCTGAGCAGTACGCGTCGACCGGCTGGCAGGGCACATGGACCGACGTCTATGCCCTTGCCGCGTTGTTTTACCGCACGGTATCAGGTTTTGTGCCGCCGAAATCCACAATGATCGGGGAGGACCGCCCGCTTTCCCAGCTCGACGACCTTGTGATGGACATCCCGAAAAAAGTCTCGGACGCGGTTTCCGAGGCAATGGTTGTGGACCCGGAGGAGCGCGTACAGACCGTCTATGATTTTGTATCGCGGTTAATTGAAAACCCCATCTCAAACACTGCCGTGTTCGAGACGAAAAAGACGAAGAGTCAGGCTCCGGAGGCAAGGGCCGCTTCGTCCTCAAGGCAGCCGTCCTACGACCGTGAGCCGGTACGGCGCCGCCAACCCAGCAGCAAGGGGGACGGCGGGTTTAAGTATGTGATATTCACGCTTATTTTTACAATTGCAATACTTGTTTTCGGTGTTTTGTACATCATGAACACATATTTCCCGGATTTGGTGACGCCGCAGGGGCCTCCAAGGCCGGGAAGCCATTCCCTTGACGATATAGTCGACCCTTCCGGCGACGATATAGGTCTGGAGCTCCCTGCTCCCGTCGCGGACACCTCCGGTAATGAGGACGACGAGGACGCTGAAATCATGATCCCGCGGTTTGTCGGGCAGATGCTGACCGTGGTGGAGGAAGACGAAAGCTATAACGCATTGTTTTCTTTTACGGTGGAAGAGGATCACAGCGCGGATTTTCCCGCCGGAGTGATCTTCAGGCAGGAGCCCGACGGAAATACCTTCGTGCCGAAAACGGACGGCCGAATAAGCATCGTTTTACACGTAAGCAAAGGTCCGCAGCTTGTGAAGATGCCGCATTTGATTGGCAGAAGCTTTGACGAGGCGACAAGGGTTCTTGCCGAGATGGGCTTATCGTATACCAAGCTCGACCTGTTCGCGGCGGGCGCGCCTGTCGGCAGCGTGGTGGCCTCAAGACCGCTGCCCGACGAGGAATTCGACCCAAAGGAGCAGACAATCGAGATTTACGTTATGCCTCAGCCTCTTCCTGAAACGAACCCGTCTGAATAATAATCTGGAGGCTCTTTATGTCCGGACATTCAAAATGGAGTACCATTAAGCGAAAAAAAGAAAAAACCGACGCCCAGCGCGCAAACATCTTTACAAAGATCGGCCGCGAAATTGCCGTGGCTGTCCGCGAGGGCGGCGCCGACCCCAATACAAACGGTAAGCTCCGCGATTTAATCGCAAAAGCGAAATCCTTAAACGTACCTAACGAAAACATTGACCGCGCTATAAAAAAAGCGGGGGACCCCGATAAAAACAATTATGAGGAAATCATCTACGAGGGGTATGGCGTCGGCGGCGTAGCCGTTATCGTGGAATGCCTGACCGACAACCGCAACCGCACCGCCGGTGATTTGCGCCACTATTTTGACAAATATGGCGGGAACCTGGGGCAAAGCGGCAGCGTCGGCTTCCTGTTCCAGCGGAGAGGGCTTGTTGTTGTTGAAAACAACGGGCTTAGTGAAGACACAATCATGGAGGACTGCCTTGACGCGGGCGCCGAGGATTTCGAAGCGTCTGACGAATTCGCTGAAATCTTTACCGCAGCCGACCCGAACGCATTGCGAACTGTGCGGGAATCGCTTGAAAAGAAAGGCTACAACATCGCGTCGGCGGAAATCGCGTACATTCCGAATACGCGCGCCGCGCTTGACTTGGACGTGAAAGCAAAAATGGAAAAACTGCTCGACATACTTGAAGACAACGACGACGTTCAGAATGTCTGGCATAATTGGGAGGAGTAAAAACATCATGAAAAAAGCGAAAAAACTGTTAGCGCTCACACTTTGTATCATTATGGTATTCGGCCTTACAGGCTGTGTCAGCGGGGAAATCGGCGAGATCATGGAAAAAAACGCGGCCGCCGAAGCAAAGTACTCGATGGTTGAGTACATAAGCCATGTCAATGCATATGTTTACAACGAGACTGCGGATCACATTATGACATTCGAGCAGGATGAGCTCTCGGCAGTCCGGCAGCTTGTGAGAAGCGGCGACCGCATCGCGCACACCACGTATACAACAAATGCCGGAACGGATATTGAAGAAACCTCAAAATATTCTTATTACCAAAGGGGCCGCAACGCTTATTTTAACCTCGAAGAAAAAGGACTGAGATACCGGCAAAGGTCGCGCCAGTCAAACGTGAACGATTTCCTGAGCGATATTATAGACGGGCTCACCGAAAGCGATTTTAAATCCATACGCGTCACGGATATGGAAGATGGCGGCAAAAGGCTACGTTTCAGGCTCGACCCGAAAGCCATTGCGACTGAAACCGCCAACGACTTTCTTTTGGCTCAGGGCTCGTTTCTGCCGAACGGCTTTGGCATAACCGGTGCGGAATTAATGGGTTTTGAATTCACATTAACGCTTGACAAGGAGTATTTAACAAGGAAACAAGAGCATAAAGCGGATATCCTGCTTCATCTCGAAAATGGCAGCACCGCGAGCTGGAGGCATGAAGAATCGTTTGTTTATAAGAAGTATTCCTATTTGGAAAACGACCATCTTGTTTTCCCGGAAGATTTAGCCGATTACCCGGACTATGATACGCTTGATTTATAAAGTTTTCCGCAACACCCGCATGGCGTTTAGTATGGCAAGAAGCGCGACGCCTACGTCGGCGAACACGGCCTCCCACAAGGAGGCTAAGCCAAACGCGCCCAGCGCGAGAAACAAAGCCTTCACCAAAAGCGCAAACACGATGTTCTGCCAGACGATCCGCCTTGTATATTTCGCGACGTCCACCGCTTTTAAAAATTTCGACGGCTCATCGGTCATGAGCACAACGTCGGCGGCTTCAATTGCGGCGTCGCTGCCTAATCCGCCCATCGCCACGCCGATATCGGCCATTGCCAGCACAGGCGCGTCGTTGATGCCGTCCCCCACGAAAGCAAGCGTGCCGCCTTTTCGCTTTTGGCCGTTTAACATCTCTACGCGCTCGACCTTTTGCTGCGGCAATAAACCGCCGTATACTTCGTCAATCTTTAACTTTTCAGCGACAGCTTCAGCGATTTGCGGGTTGTCGCCGGTCAGCATAACGGTCTTGCGTACCCCTTTCGCTTTAAGCCCTGAAACGGCGCTTTGGCTGTCCTCTTTTATTTCGTCGGATATCACGACGCAGCCCGCGTATGTACCGTCAACCGCGACATAAACCTTCGTGCCGACGCTCTTAGATTCCTCAAAAGCAATACCGGTTTTTTCCATTAGCTTTTGGTTTCCGGCGAGGATCGTCCTGCCGTTTTGGCTGACGCTGATCCCATACCCCGCAATCTCACCGTAATCCGCAAGATTTTGCTTGTCGATGATTTTGCCGTATTCCCGCATGACGGAAAGCGCAATCGGATGGCTTGAATAAGCCTCGGCGGTTGCCGCGAGCTCAAGCAATGCGTCCGCGTCAAATCCGACCGCGGGCTCTTTAGCCGTTACCTTGAATACGCCTTTGGTAAGCGTGCCGGTCTTGTCGAATACGACCATGTCGAGGTTGTGAAGCGCTTCGAGATAGTTTCCTCCCTTTATCAGGACTCCGTTTTTAGAAGCGCAGCCGATGCCGCCGAAGAACCCGAGCGGGATTGAGATTACAAGGGCGCACGGACAGGAAATGACAAGGAATATAAGTCCGCGCCTTATCCATTCGGACCAAAGGCCGCCGTCTATCAGCGGAGGGATTACGGCTATCAGGACAGCGAGCGCCACAACGGCGGGCGTATAGTACCGCGCGAACTTTGTGATAAAGTTTTCAGTCGGCGCTTTTTTGTTCGCAGCGTTCTCGACAAGGTCGATAATCTTCGCGGCGGTCGATTCGCCGGACGTCTGCGTTACTTCTATCGTCAGCACGCCGTCCATGTTTAAGCAGCCGGATAAAACCGTATCGGATACGCTCGCCCTGCGCGGCGCCGATTCCCCGGTAAGCGCCGTGGTATCAAGCATGGCGGAGCCCTCTGTCACAACGCCGTCAAGAGGTATCTTCTCACCTGGCGTAACGACGATTACATCCCCGATGTTTACGTCTTCGGGCGAAACCTTTACGATATTGCCGCCTCTTTTTATATTGGCGTAATCAGGGCGGATATCCATCAGCCCCGCAATCGACTTTTTGGATTTTCGCACCGCCATATCCTGAAAGAACTCGCCTATTTGATAAAACAGCATGACGCCGACGCCTTCTGCGTATTCCCCGATCGCAAACGCCCCGATCGTTGCAGCGGACATGAGGAAGTTCTCGTCAAAAACCTTTCCCCTTACAATATTTTTAAGGGCGCGAAAAACAATGTCGCCGCCCAGCAAAAGATACGCGAAAACGAGTACGGCAGCCG
This sequence comes from Oscillospiraceae bacterium, assembly GCA_009777635.1. Classification (GTDB taxonomy): domain Bacteria; phylum Bacillota; class Clostridia; order Oscillospirales; family Ruminococcaceae; genus WRAV01. Next base: position 67,898 of record WRLK01000008.1, read on the forward strand.
GGATATACTCCCGGCTGCCGCCGATGCTTCCTAACAAAAGACCGGCGGCAAACGCGGCGGCGCCCGCAATCAGCCGAATTTTTTTCATCCTGCCCGCGGCGTCATGTTCACGGCCTTTGGCCTGTTCGCGCCCGGTCCTCTCATATACCAGTATTTGGGGCTCGTATTTATGTACCGTATCCTCAATCGTTTTTTGTATGTCCTCGCTATGCCCGTCCTCAACCTCTACCCGCAGCGTTGTCGTAACGAAGCTAAGCGACGCTGTTTTTACCCCTTCAAGCTTATTCGCCGCGCTTTCAATCTTTGCGGCGCAATTTGCACAATCAAGCCCGTGCAACGTGTATTCCCTGACCAAGGAAATCCCTCCATCATGCTTAATAGTTGTTCATGTGTTCAACTGATATTTAAAATTTTTATGTATGCCCGATATGTTCAAAGCCTTTTTCAAAAACATCCCTCACATGGTCGTCAGCCAGCGAATAGTAGACGTTTTTGCCGAGCTTATCGTTTTTTACGAGATTAGAAAGCCGCAACAGCTTCAATTGGTGCGATATTGCCGATTTTGTCATGCCCAGCAAAGCGGCAAGGTCGCACACGCACATCTCCTCGCGGGAAAGGGCCCACAAAATTTTTATGCGCGTGTTGTCCGCAAACATCTTGTAGAGATTTGCAAGGCCGTAAAAACTTTCGTTTGAGGGCATTGCGGCGCGCACGCGCTTTATCGCATCCTCGTGAATTATAGTGCATTCACAGCTCGGCGGATTATGGTTTTCCATTGAAGCATCCCTCCGTTCTATAGTTGAGCATATATTCAACTGATGTTAGTATATCCCCATTTCTTTCATTTGTCAAGGGGGATATTATATTTTTACATATTTTTACATATTTTTACAGCCAGCCCTTGGATTTCCAGTAGACCTTATCGGGATTCGTGTCAGGATAGCTGCGTATCAACGGCTTGAATAAAATCCTCAGCACCTCTACGGAAAGGCTTTTGCTGATTTTATACCTGTTCTTTGTAAGCTTGTAAAAGCGGTTTGCTTTTCTTTTAAGCTGCGCTTCAAATTTTAAGCGCCTTTGTTCCTGCATGTTTTCCCACCGGTCTGTCCGTATGTTAAATTTGCATTTGACAATCCGTTTTATGCCCCAGAACAAAAGATTGCGGCTGATCGTGCTGACGACCCTGCCTGTTCCGGCTCCCGCCGCCGTCGAGACGACAAAGGCCGTCTTATCGAACATTTCCTCGTTTGGCCGGTGTATGATAAACGCACAGGCGAAATGGTCAAAAAAGGCTTTGATTTGCCCTGTTTCCGCCAGGGCATAGCACGGGCAGGCAACGATTATGCCGTCGCTTATAAGCAGCTTTTCCATAATCGGATGCGTGAATTGTTTGTTCGGACAGTTTTGCCCGGCGTAATCTCCCGTTGACATGCAGGCAAAACACCCCTCGCAAAAGCGCGGCAAATCCTTCGGCAGATAAATATCAAAATACTTTATTTCTTCAAATGAATTTAACTGCTCTTTTATGATATCAATGGTCTTATCCGTGTTGCCTTTTCTATTGCTCCCGTGTATCACGCAAATATTCATGTTTTTACCGGCTCCAATCTGTAAATAATACCCTTGATATACAATCAAGGCGGGCTTTCACTTTATCGTTTTTTCATATACAAATCCGAGCAGATTGCTTTTTCTTTCTCCGGTTTTGACGTACCCCAGAGACTCATAAAACCGGTGAAGCCCGTAGCTTTCAGCGGGGGTTTCCAATTTCCATCTTTGAACCTTGGGATACATTTTCTCAATCATAAGCATATTAAATTTATTAAAGGCGGATATACGCCATATTTCTCGTAGTCAGGCTGAAAAGAGCGCAAGGCAATGCCATACAGCACCTCAATATCGTTTTTGTGCATTTTTCTGATGGACAACATAGTCATCTTTTCCTTTTGTTTATGATTTTACTATTATAACATAAGAGTGCATTGGTTACAATTCACTCTTTAGGGTCTGTTGACATATAGTCATTCTGCTTCAAAAGCGAAGCAGGCGGCAAGATTGCCGCCTGCTTTTTATTTGCATAAAGTCAAAGCTTTACGCTTTGTTTTTTCGGTAATAGGTGTTTTCAAGCGGCAGCTTCCGGCGGAATTCGCCGTCGAGCTTGTAGTATGCCCCGGCAATCGCGGGCGCCGTCGGGATCGTCGCAAGCTCACCCACGCCCTTTGCTCCGTAAGCCGCGGGGAGGCTTCTCTCGCGGCAGGCGAAGACAACGTCGATAGCCGGCGCATCCGTTGCGCGCCACAAGCCGAGCGTGCCGTATTTCGCCGCCGGATAGCCGTCTTTTACGGGGAAATCCTCGGTAAGCCCGTATCCAAGTCCCATGACAACGCCGCCCTCGATCTGGCCTGCGGCGGATTTCGGATTCACCAAGGTGCCAAGGTCATATGCCGCCGTGACCTTAGTCACCTTGCCCTCGCCGTCAAGCTCGACCACCTGCGCCGCGTATCCGTAGGCCACATGGCTTACCGGGTTCTTAACGTCGCTGCCCATCGGATCGGTGTGCGGCCTGAATTCGCCGTAAAATTCACGGCCCTCGAGCGCTTTAAGCTTGTCGCCGACCGCACCTGAAAGCTTTTCTATCTCGTCTTTCAGCTGCTTTGCCGCGATAATTGCAGCTTCGCCGCTGAACACGGTCTGGCGAGAGGCGGTGGTCGTTCCGGCGTTGGGAGTTCGCGCGGTATCAGGCGGCTCGGCTACTATCACGCCGGGAGAAACGTCAAGCGTCTCGCATACCATTTGGATAATGATTGTGAGCATCCCCTGCCCGATGCATGCGGCGCTTGTTCGCACATGGATTTTGCCGCTTTCCACTGAGATAATGCATCTTGCGGTATCAGGCACGCCTACGCCGAGCCCTGCGTTTTTAAAGGAGCTTGCGATTCCCGCGTATTTCGCGTTTTCATATATATCCTTGACTGCGAGCAGGCATTCCTCGAGCGCTGTGGATTCATCGGCGATCTGACCGTTCGGAAGCTCCTGCCCCGGCCTTATCGCGTTGCGGTATCTAATCTCCCACGGGGAAATGCCGACCATCTCCGCCAACAGGTTTAAGTTGCTTTCCATCGCGAACGCCGACTGCGGAACCCCGAACCCACGGTACGCTCCGGCGGGCGG
>WRLK01000009.1:0-39239 GCA_009777635.1 Oscillospiraceae bacterium
AAAGCGGGGGGCTGTTATAGTCTTCCTGCTTAAATTTTACGCAAGCTCGGATTGGCTGATTGCGCCGGAGGCGATGGCCTTGTCGCGCAGCTCCGTATAGAACCCCGCGTAGGTCGTGTACATGTACGGCCCGACGTAAACGATATAAAGAATGCCGAACGTCAAGATGGACAAAATTCCCCAGCCGATAAAGCTAAGCGCCAAAACAAACAAATCCATCTTATGGCCCCGGGTCATCTTCATGGAAAGCTTCAGCGCTTTCGTGGCGGAAACGTTCGGGCAATCCGCGAGGATATATGGCGTCATGCTGTACGCAATAGCCTTGATGATGCCGGGAACTATCAGCAGCATCGACCAGAGGAATACCCAAAGCGACATCCAGTACATACCGCCGACCTTGCGGAAAAAGTTGACGGAAAGAGCGGAGAACGGCTCCCCAACCGTAATGCTTTCCTTTTTAAAGATTCTAAGAAACAAGCCTGCTAAGTTGACTTCCAGCGCCATTATGATGAAGGACAACGCAAGGGAGAGCAATCCTCCGATATATTCGATTTGCCCAATAAGCCCGGTCACGCCGCTGATTAGGGTGAGTAAAAATATTAGGATAATAATGGTTCCCCGCTGCTGTGCCACCGCCTCTTTCGCAAGGGACTTGATTTCCTGCCGTGATTTCATAATAGATCTTTCCTTTCAAAATATAATAGTATATGATTTAAACCTTAAGGTTATTCCGCGCGGTTGTCGCCGAACGAGATGCCCATGAGCCGCGCTTCACGGATCATGTCGCAGTCGTGCGGTACATATTTCAGTTTGCCCGCAACGTCGTCAAGCGGCACGGTGATGATGGTGTTGCCTCTAAATGCAACCATCCGCCCAAATTTTTTGTCGCGGATAAGCTCGCCCGCCTTCGCGCCCAAGCGCGAGCAAAGCACCCTGTCGGTGGGCGTCGGCTCACCGCCGCGCTGGAAGTGCCCCGGAACAACGACGCGGACGTCCTGCTCCAAGCGGTTGTTTAAAACATTTGCAAGGTACGCGCCGGACGACGGGGGAATGTTCCGCTCTTTCTTCGGAAGCGCCGACTCCTGCGCGGTTATGGCGCCCTCTGCGATAGCGATGATGGAGAAGTTGCTGCCATTTGCGTTGCGCTTCTCGATTACCTCAAAAACGGCGTCGACTTCATACGGTATTTCCGGGATCAGGATTACGTCGGCGCCGCCCGCGAAGCCCGCGTAAAGCGTCAGCCACCCGACCTTATGCCCCATGACCTCAATGACGAAAATACGGCCGTGGGCCGCCGCCGTGGTGTGGATCGCGTCAATCACCGATGTTGCTTTTTCAAGGGCGCTGTCAAAGCCGAACGTCATATCGGTGCCGTAAACGTCGTTGTCAATCGTCTTTGGCAAGGTCACGACATTGACCCCGTTTTTGCTTAGCATATGGGCGCTTTTATGCGTACCGTTGCCGCCTAAAATCACAAGTGCGTCAAACCCGCCCTTTTTGTAGTTTTTAATCATAAGCGAAAGCTTATCCTCGTTGTTTTCGTTTATCTCGCGCATGGCCTTGAACGGCTGCCTTGACGAGCCTAATATCGTGCCTCCGCGCCGCAGGATTCCTGAAAACTCACTTCTGTCCATCTTGCGCCATGTACCCTCAATCAGGCCCTTATAGCCGTCTATGATACCGTAAATTTCCACGTTCGGCATCAAATTGTATAGCGTCTTCGCAACGCCTCGCAGCGTCGCGTTGAGCCCTTGGCAGTCCCCTCCGCTTGTAAGCATCCCGATTTTCATATGTGCTCCAGCTCCTTCTTTTTTTGTTCATAGGCTAAAGCCGCAAGCTTGGATAACTCCCGCTGCGAGCATATGCGCGCACCTTTTTGCTCGACCTTACGGTAAATGCTGTCGGGACCAAGCTCCCACGCCCCTACATTATCGCGCCACGCCAAATCAAGTATGCCTAAAACCCTTTCGCGCAAATCCGGCTCGTCAACCGGGAACAACTGCTCAACCCTGCGGTCAAGGTTTCGCGGCATGAGGTCGGCGCTTCCAAGGTATACCTGCGGCTCCCCCGCGTTTTCAAAGGCGTAAATCCTTGAATGCTCTAAAAACTGCCCCAGTATGCTGCGCACCCGTATATTTTCGCTATACCCTTTTACTCCCGGCAAGAGGCTGCATATGCCGCGTATCAAAAGCTTTACCGGAACTCCCGCCTTCGACGCCTCGTATAATTTTTGCGCCACCGTATAATCCAAAAGCGAGTTTGCCTTGAAGCTTATGCCGCTTGGCAAGTTTTTTTTCGCGTTTTTTATTTCCCCGTCGATTTTATTTAAGAAGAACCGCTTCATATTTTCAGGCGCCACAATCAGCTTATTATACTCCGGCGGCCTTGAAAACCCCGTCAAATGGTTGAACAGAGCGGATGCGTCGGCGCCGAACATAGCTCTGCACGTAAACATGCCGATATCGGTGTAAAGCCGCGCCGTCACGTCGTTGTAGTTGCCCGTCGACAAATGCAGGTACCGCCTGATACCGTCAGGCTCGCGGCGGACGACCAGCGTGATCTTGCAGTGGGTTTTAAGCCCCGTAAGCCCGTAGATGACGTGACATCCCGCCCTTTCAAGGCGTGTCGCCCACTGGATGTTGTTTTCCTCGTCGAAGCGGGCCTTTAGCTCAACGAGCACCGTCACCTGCTTGCCCGATTCAGCCGCCTGCTCCAGCGCCGATATGACCTCGCTTTTCCCGCTGACGCGGTATAGCGTCTGCTTTATCGCAAGGACATTCGGGTCTACCGACGCGGCTTTTATAAAATCAAGGACCGGATTAAAGCTTTCATAGGGATGATGAAGCATTAAATCCCGTTCGCGTACCCGCGCGAAGATGTCGTCGCACTCTAAGAATTCGGCGGCGGGGACCGGCAGGATCGGCTTTGCGCGAAGGTGGCTTAAATCCTCCATCGACGCGATCTTGCTAAGGGACGCCATCGACAGAATCTTAGACGCCTGCACGACAAACTTTTTATTGACCCCCAGCATCTTTTTGAGAAAATTGTATAGCTCCCCGTCAAAGCCCGCGCTTAGCTGTAAGCGCACGGGGCTTCCGCGTCTGCGCCGTTTGATTGTGCGCTTCATTTCCTCCATTAAATCGTCGGTGTCGTCGTCCGCGTCGAAGTCGGCGCTTCTTGTGATGCGGAAATATCCATACGCCGCAATTTCATGCAGGTTGCAGATTTCCGGCAAATAGTGCGCAATCAGCCGCTCGATCGGCAGGAACAGCCTGCCCGTCTTTACCGGTATCATGATAAACCGCGGTAAAATAGACGGCACCTGAACGACCGCGTACAGGTTCTCGCCCGCGTCGTCCCGCATGCGGACGCCGATATTAAGCGACTGGTTTAACAGAAACGGGAACGGCCTTGCCGGATCGACCGCCAGCGGCGTCAATACCGGCAGAATCTCGTCGTAAAACAAATCCCTTGCAAATTCCTTTTGACTGTCGGACAAATCCTCAATCGCACAGATTTTTATTTTTTTCTCGGCTAATTTTGCGAGTATTTCATCTAAACACTCAACCTGCCGCATTTGAAAATTATATGCCTTTTGAAGCACCTTGTCAAGCTTTTCCTGCGGCGTCATGCCGGTTTGGTCGCGGTCTGTGCGGTTTTTGCTTTCATCGACCAGGTACGCTACGCGGACCATAAAAAATTCGTCGAGGTTTGAAGCGGAAATCGCTAAAAACATAAGCCTTTCAAGGGGCGGGCTGTCTTTCTTTTGCGCTTCGGCCAGAACCCGGGCGTTAAAATCAAGCCAGCTTAATTCCCGCTCTATAAACTTCATAATTACTTGTCCTCCATCCGCCCTGCTTTTTTGACGATGTAATCGAGCTTTAAGCCGAAAACCTCCTGAAACAGCGCAGCGCTTTGGATAAGCGCGTAACGCTCAAGCGCGTAATCCTCCGTGACCCTCAGCGTCAGCAGTAGCTGGTCGCCGTCCTGCTTTACGTCAAGCAGCCGTGCTTTTCCAAGATGCGACTCGTCGATTGCATCCGCTAAATGCAAAATGGAGTGCATTTTATTTACAAAGATCATATCCTCTTGGTTGAGCACGCCGCCGCGCCTGTCGCTTTGGGCGATCCCTAAAATATCCTGCGGGGCGACGATGTTCGCGATTAATAGCGTCATCCTGGATTGAAGCCCGTAAATCTGCGCGTTTTTGATAAGGTCAAACGAGGCCTCGCGCATATCCGCGGTGTTTGTAAAGCTCCCCGCCTCATGGAGTATACACGCCGTTTCAAGAAGCAGCCGCTGCTGGCGCGAAAGACCGTGCAGCTTTTTAAGCTTGTCGAATAATATCAGCGCAAGGTAAGCGACATGCCCGGCATGCTTTAGATCGCAGCGGTAATGCTCCGCCATTTTAAGCGCCGACGAAACCGTCCCCTCGCGCATGTTTTCGTTAAACGCGCGCCTTGCGCCCTGGCGCAGGTTTAAGTTGAGCGCCGCGTTAACAAGGTTGATTTGGGTACAATACAAGTGGTTTACCCCCGTGGAATCAAGCAGCAGCATCAAAAATACAATTGTGACGTAAATGTTGCCGCTTTGCGCTAAATCAAGCTTGTGCCGCCTTGCGATCTGGTCGACTGTAAGCCTCTTGTATTCGCCGTATATTTTTTGCATCTCTTCTTTTGAGACGACAAGCGTATCGGTTCCTGTATTGATCTCAAAGCCGTTCAGTATCTTTAAAAGCGGCGCGATGTCGGCGGACGCGTAAACGATCCCGTCGGTTTCGAGCATCTTGTAAATCTGTCCCGCGTGGGATAAAAATTTCGTCAGGTGCTCCTTTACGACAAGGTCCGAGTAACGGGAAAACTCGGATGTTTCCCGCATGACCTCGGCGATTTTAAGCATCCCGGTCTGTATGCTTTGCGTAAACAGCACCTTGCCGTTTTGCAAAAGCGCAAAATCAATCGTGCCGGTTCCGCCGTAAACCTGAAGGACCTTCTCGGCGGAGGGATACCTGCTTTTTAAAGCCTCAAACAGCAAAGCGCTGGCCTCGCCGTCTTCCAGGACCTGAACGTTCACATGGTTTGTAACGGCAAAATGATCAAGCACATACGCAAGGTTCGTGGCCTCGCGCAGCGCGGTGGTCGCCATGACGATCGGACGGGCGATATCATATTCCTTTGAAAGCGCGCAAAATCCTGTTAAGATATCCGAAAGGCTCCTTACCGTCTCAAAGGATATGTGCCCGGTCGAAAAAACCTCCTGCCCGACGTGCGTGGGCTTTTCAAGCTGGTCGAGCGTTACGATCCTCTGGCCATCCCACTGGGCGATGTGCATTTGCACGCTGCTTGAACCGATGTCCACGGCGGATATGATCTTGCCTTTATTTTTGCTCATTTAAAACTCCTCTAAGCCAGTTTAAATCTATTATACAAGGATTCTCGCGTACAGTCTACTATTTTTCTTGCCATCACCGATGTTTTGTGCGATAATATTTTAATGTATAGGAGGGATAACGGCAATGACCCATTATAGAACGCATCATTGCGGCGAACTTTTAAAACAGGATATAAACAAAACGGTAAGGCTCTCGGGCTGGATCGATACCGTGCGCGACCACGGCGGCATCCTCTTTGTTGATTTGCGCGACCATTACGGGACTACGCAAATCGTTTTGGAAAACGAAGAAATGATCGCGGGCATGCCACGCGAAAGCGTGATCCTGGTGGAGGGCGTATTGCGGGAGCGCTCCGCCGAAACCGTAAACCCGAAAATAAAAACGGGCGAGGTCGAGGTCGCGGCAAAATCCGTGACCGCTTTGAGCCGTGTTTTAAAGCCCCTGCCTTTTGACGTCGATACATCGAAGCAGACGCGCGAGGACGTCCGCTTAAAATACCGGTTCTTAGACCTTAGGAACCCTAAAATGCAAGATAACGTCGTCATGCGCTCAAAAATTACCAGTTTCTTAAGACGCAAGATGGAGGAGCTTAGCTTCCTTGAGATTCAGACGCCGATACTGACGTCGTCGTCGCCCGAGGGCGCGAGGGACTACCTTGTCCCAAGCAGAAAGCACCACGGCATGTTTTACGCGCTGCCGCAGGCCCCACAGCTTTTTAAGCAGCTTCTGATGGTCTCGGGCTTCGACAAGTACTTCCAGATAGCGCCGTGCTTCAGGGATGAGGACTCCCGCGCCGACCGCTCGCCCGGGGAATTTTACCAGCTCGACTTTGAAATGGCGTTCGCGTCCCAGGAGGACGTCTTTAACGTAGCGGAGCAAGTGCTCCACGACACATTTTCAAGGTTTTCAGACAAGCCCGTGAGCCCCTTGCCGTTTCGCCGCATACCGTTTTCCGAGTGCATGCTGAAATACGGCACCGACAAGCCCGACCTTAGAAACCCGCTGATCATAGAAGATTTAACCGGCTTTTTCGCGGACGTTGATTTCGCGCCGTTTAAAAATAAGCCGGTGCGCGGTATCGTCGCCCCAAGCTGCGCGACGATGCCTAAATCGTTCTTTGAGAAGATGCTCAAGTTCGCGACTGAAATCGGCATGAAGGGTTTAGGCTATATCTCAGTGCTGAAAGACATGGAGCTAAAGGGCCCTATCGTCAAGTTTTTGTCGGAGGAACAGCGGCAGATTCTTACCGACACGCTTAAGCTAAAGGAAAACGACACGCTGTTCTTTATCTCGGACGTTACAAAGCTTGTCGATAATTTCGCGGGGCAAATCCGCTCGGAGCTTGGAATCCGGCTTGATTTGCTCGATGAAGCAAGGTTTGAGTTTTGTTTTATCACGGACTTTCCCATGTTCGGCATAAGCGAGGAGACCGGCAAGGTCGAGTTCACGCACAACCCGTTTTCCATGCCGCAGGGCGAGATGGACGCGCTGTTAAGCAAAGACCCGCTTGAGATTAAAGCGTATCAGTACGACATCGTCTGCAACGGCGTCGAGCTTTCGTCGGGCGCCGTCAGGAACCACCGCCCCGATATCATGGTGAAGGCGTTTGAAATCGCGGGGTACTCAAAGGAAACGATCGAGGAGAAGTTCTCGGCGCTGTTTCACGCGCTGCATTACGGCGCACCGCCGCACGCCGGCATGGCCCCCGGCCTTGACAGGATTGTCATGCTCCTGACAGGGGAGGAGAATATCCGCGAGGTCGTTGCGTTCCCGATGAACAGCAGCGCGCAGGACCTGCTTCTCGGCGCCCCCGGCCCCGTAACGGAGCTTCAGCTTCGCGAGGCCCACATCAAAATCAGGTAAAACGAGGTGTCACGGTGGATATAAAAGAATATGAAGCGATGTCAAAGATTGATCTTCCCGAAAGCGAGAGGGCGCTCATCAGTGAAAAGGCCGGTATGCTAAAGGAAAGCTTCCTGTCCCTTGCCTCAGTGGGGACAAACGGCGTGGAGGCTCTTGTAACGGTGCTTGACATTCAAAATGTGCTAAGGCCCGATATAAGCGTAAAGCCGTTTTCCCGCAAGGAGCTTCTGGAAAACGCACCCGCCAGCCACGACGGATATTTCGAGGCGCCGAAAACGCTTGACTGAAAGGGGGCGACGGTTATGAGCTACTATATCTCCGGCTGCATGACCGGTAAAAACGATCAAACGCTTGTGGCGATTGAGGACAGCATTATGCAAAAAGGAAGGCCGGTGACGGCTGGCTCGAAAATCCTGTCGGGCTTTACCTCCCCGCTTGACGCAACCGTTATCTCGCGCCTTGAAGCGGGCGGATACGCCGTTTCAGGAAAAACGAAGATGCGCGAATTCGGGCTTTTGCCGCTTTGTGAAGAAGCCTGCGAAGCTTCAGGCGCGGTACGCGCGGTCGCGGACGGCGCCGTAAGCTTTGCTTTATGCAACGACTTTTCCGGCGTCACACGGCGGGAGGCCGCCGAAAACGGCATATGCTACATCCACCCGACATACGGATGCGTTTCGCGGTACGGGCTGATCCCCTCCGCGTGCTCCATGGATCAAATCGGCATCGTGTGCAGAGACATAGTCGAGGGCTTTGGGCTTTTGTCCGTCATCGCGGGAAACGACGAAAAAGACGGCGCGATGTATCCGGATAAATCCTATGTATATGAGCCGCTCGATAAAAAGATAAAGGCGTTTGTGCCCGAAAACGTTCTCACTGCGGCAATTCCGGAAGACAAGGCCGCCGTCTTAGCGCTTTCATCGCATTTTGACGGGGTTTCTACCGAGCTTGCTTATTTTGATGTTTTAAATAAAGCTCAGTATATTTTGAGCTGCGCCGAGATTTCCGCGAACTTAAGCCGCTATGATGGCGTAAAGTTCGGTTTTCGCGCCGACCGCTACAATAACCTTGACGGGCTTTATGTAAACACAAGGACGCAGGGCTTCGGGCTTGACGCGAAGCTTGCGCTTATCATGGGCTCGATGGTGCTGTCAAAAGAGTATTATACGCCGTGTTACGAAAAAGCGCTGAAGCTTCGGCGCGTTATAAAAGATTCTCTTGATTTTAAAAGCTACGACGTTATTCTCCTGCCGTTGCGCATAACGGGCGGCGCATACGAAAGCTCGGCGGTGCACGCCTTGGCGGCGCTCGCGGGGCTGCCATGCGTTTCGTTTTCATATAACGGCGGCGGCGTCCAGATACTTGCGGCGCCCAAAAACGAAAACGCGCTCCTGACTGTTGTAAAGGCGGTGACAAGGTGAGCTATGAAGTTGTGATCGGGCTTGAGGTCCACGTCGAGCTTTCGACGCAGTCGAAGCTCTTTTGCGGCTGCTCGGCAATGTTCGGCGCTGATCCTAACGAAAACGTGTGCCCCGCCTGCTCCGGTATGCCGGGGATGCCCGCCGTTACAAACAAAAAAGCTGTCGAGCTGGGAATCGCCGCGGGACTTCTGACAAACAGCGAGATTACCCGCGTGATGACGTTTGACAAGAAAAATTATTTTTATCCCGATTTGCCGACCGGCTATCAAATAACGCAGCTTTTCGCCCCAATCTGCAAAAACGGCTGGATTGATATCGAAACGGGCTCAGGCGTCCGCCGGATCACCTTAAAGCAGATCCATATCGAGGAGGACGCCGGAAAACTGGTGCACGACAACAGGTGCGACGCATCGCTTATCGATTTTAACCGCACAAGCGTACCGCTGATTGAAATTGTAAGCAACCCGGATTTAAGAACCTCCGAGGAGGTCGTGGCATACCTTTCAAAGCTGCGGCTGCTTTTAAGCTTCGCTGGTATATCCGACTGCAAAATGCAGGAGGGCTCCATGCGTTGCGACGTAAACATTTCCGTCCGCAGGTCAGGGAGCGGCAAGCTTGGAACGCGCACCGAAATCAAAAACTTAAACTCATTTAAGGCCATCGCAAGGGCGATAGAATACGAGTCGGAGCGCCACATCGAAGCGCTTGAAACGGGCTGCGAGACAATCATACAGGAAACGCGCAGGTTCGACGACGGCAAGGGCGAGACATTCTCCATGCGCGGCAAGGAGGACGCCACCGATTACCGGTACTTCCCAAACCCTGAATTGATGCCGGTATGCATAAGCGACGAGTGGATCGAGGCGGTACGCGCCACTTTGCCGGAAACGGCGCAGGATAAATTCACGCGCCTGACGAAAGAGCTTAACCTGCCCGAGTACGATGCGAAAATCATAACGGGAAGCCGCAATTTATCCGTAATTTTCGATGAAACCATGCAGCGCTTTCACAACCCCAAGGAGATCGCGAACTGGATCATCGTCGAGCTTTTGAGCATTGCCAAGGGCGACAATAAAGGCGAGGACGATATTGTGATCGACGAGAAAAAATTCGCAACGCTTATGAAGCTTTGCGAGAACAAGACCATCAACCGCAACGTTGCGAAGAAGATTCTCATAAAGGTTTTTGAAGAGGGCGTCGACCCTGAGCGGTACGTTGAGGAACACAAGCTGGGCATGGTTACCGATACGGCTTTTCTTGAGAATATTGTAAGGGATGTCCTTTTAGAAAACGAAAAATCCGTGCTTGAATACAAAAACGGAAACCAAAAGGTCATCGGCTTTTTTGTCGGCAAAATCATGAACAAATCACAGGGCAAGGCGGACCCGAAAATTGTAAACGAGCTTTTGCGGAAGCTGCTGGACGATTAAGCGGCGGGCAGGCGCGAAGCCGCGGCGTCCCGTTATGAAGATTATTTATATTATCTGCAGTAGGAGGAGGATAGCAAATTGGCAAGGGTAGATGATATTAAGATTAAGTTGGCTCAATATAGCGTTAACGATGAACGAATCATGGAAATCACAGGAAGTAATAATCTTATTAATGTTATCGACAAAATGGAGGAGTGCCTTACTCTTGATATAATGCAACAAATTATGGACTCATTCGCTTGCGGAGGGGGGGATGATTTTGAAAAAGCATGTGAAGAACTCGACAAACATGTTGGTGGCAAAACGTTGAATGAGAAATTGAACCACTTAGTTAGCATTTCGGATAATTACGAAAATATTACGATTAATGCCGATAAATCATTAACAGTTACTTGGTCTTTTGTTGATAACGGAAAATATATTTGCCAGTGTCCTGTAGCAATACAAAGCGACATAAAGGTTTCTGAATTGGCTTTGGAAAACAATATCGGTAATGTTGTTATGCCGTTATCATATTGTTTTTGTTGTGCAGGTTCATGCCGTCGCCATTTTCAGTTGCAAAACGGCATTAAATTAAGAACAAAAAAAATTATTTCGTCGCCAATTAACAGTAAAGGCGAAAAACCTTGTTCGTTTATATTCGAAGTAGAAGGTATCTGACGTACATAATAAGCATAATCCGCATATGTAAAAAGGAGGGTTACCATGGCTTGTGAAAAAAACAAAAGCATGAAATGCACCTGCACATACGCGTGTCCGCGGCGTGGGAAATGCTGCGAATGCATCGCGTACCACACCCGGGGCGGTGAATTCCCGGCATGCTTTTTCTCGCCGGCGGGCGAGCGCGCGTACGACCGCAGCTTTGGCGCTCTTATGCGCGACAGGCGCTCTTAGATGTATTACTTTCTGACGCTGTTATCGGGGATTCTGGTTTCCGTTATGATCGCCGTTAACGGTATATTGAAACAGGAGTACGGCGTGTATTCGGCAGCGGTCATCATACATATCGCAGGCTCTGCTCTAAGCCTTATCATTGTGCTCAACAGGCATGATTTAAAATTGCTTTTTTCAAAGTTTCACGCATGGTATCTTTATCTGGGCGGCGCAATCGGCGTGTTTACCACAGTATGGATTGGCATGGCCTTTGGCCGGATTAGCGTATCCGCGATATTGGCGCTGGGCCTGTTCGGCCAAAGCGCAGCGGGCCTGATTGTCGATCAGTATGGATGGCTGGGGATGCCCCGCCACCCTTTCAACAAACGAAAGATTATCGGTCTGTTTCTCATTTTAGCAGGTATCGCGTCCATGATAACCGATTTTGAAATCATAGCGGTGCTTGTTGCCTTTGCAGCGGGAGTCAGCATTGTGGTGTCCCGCACGTTAAACGCAAGGATTGCCGAGCTTACAAGCGTGCGGATCAGCACGCTTTACAATCATATTATAGGACTTGCGATCGCCGTTTTTGTGTTGTTCCTTTTGGGGCGAAACGAGGTGGGGTTCACGCAGTTTTACATCTCGCCGCGGCTGTACATATACTTCGGGGGGATTCTTGGGGTATTCACGGTTATACTCAGCAACATGACGGTTGCAAGGGTGCCGGCGTTTTATTTAACGCTTATTATATTTAGCGGGCAGGTGTTTTCGGGTATAATCATCGATATTATGATTTCAGGCGCTTTCTCGCATCAAAACCTGATCGGCGGCCTGCTCGTAACAACCGGCCTGTGCGCGAATCTTTTGCTGGACAGGAAAAAGGCTCCGGCTTCATCGTGCCGGTCCGCCCCTGCTGATTAGGGCGTGTTCCCACTATCCGAAATGTTCAGGTTTTGAGCAGATTTTGTGCCAGCCTAGGCAAAAATTCGCAGGAATACTTGGCGTATTTCAAGAATTTTTAACGACGAATGGCACAAAATCTGCCAAAAGATGGGCGTTGAGCGGTAGTGGGAACACGCCCTAGCGTGATGCACGCATGAAAAAAATATGGATTATAACAGGAGCCGTTGCTTTAAAGCAACGGCTCCTGTTGCCGCTTTAACCGCCGAAACAATTTGCCGCTTCGCGGCCGGCGGCTAACGCCGCCGCTTTCGCCGTCAGGCGAAAGAAATTGTGTCAAAACGCATTGAGCCTTAAAAGCTGGCTATACTTTAACTATAGCCAGCTTTTAAGGGGGAAAAATATTGGGCACAGCAGCCGGACGCAGCGTTAAGCGAAAAGAAGCTTGGGACAAAGCCACCGGAAACGCAAAATATACAGACGACCTGCCGTCTTTAGGCCACCTGACAGCGCGGCTGCTCACAAGCCCGCACGCTCACGCGAAAATCAAGAACATAAACAAGGTCGCGGCTTTTGGCGTAAAAGGCGTGAAGGCGGTGATTACGGGGCTTGACATTACAGCGTTATGCGGAGTATTGCTTCAAGACCGCCCGCATCTTGCAAAGGACGTAGTCCGGTATGCGGGCGAACCGGTCGCAATCGTTGTCGCTGCAGATGAGCCCGCCGCCATTTCGGCAGCCGGCCTGATCGAAGTGGAATATGAGCCTCTCGCGCATGTGCTCACGCCACGGGCCGCGCTTAAACCCGGCGCGCCGCTTTTGCACGATAACCCGGAGCGTTACAAGCGCATGGTTGAGGATATATATCCACAACCTAAAAGCAATATCGCCTCACAATACCGTATCCGCAAAGGCCATGCGGATACGGGCTTTGCGCTGAGCCATATGATTGTTGAGGAAAATTTTTACTTACCGCCGTCAGACCACCTTGCCATGGAGGTCCGAGCGGCAAGGGCCGAAATTTCGGCGGACGGCATGGTAACGATTACGACGGCCTCTCAGTCGCCCTATTCGGTAATAAAGCAGCTATCGCAAAGCTTTTCGGTCCCCGAGGGGAATATACGGGTTAAGGTGCCGTTTGTCGGCGGAGGCTTCGGCGGAAAAGCCCCGGTCTTACTTGAGCATTTGGCGTACATCGCGTCAAGCAAGGTAGGCGGGCGCCCTGTGCGCCTTGTCATAACAAGGGAGCAGGACATGGCCGCAGCGCCTTGCCGGATGGGGCTTGAGGCGTCCGTTAAACTGGGGTGTGACGATACGGGCAGGCTCAAAGCCGCGGAGCTTCGTTTCTGGCTTGACTGTGGGGCGTATGCAGATATCGGGCCGTACATGGCAAAATCCCTTGCAAGCAATTGCACGGGGCCGTACCGGGTGGATAACCTGTATTGCGATTCGCTTTGCGTCTACACAAACCACACCTATGCCACATCATACCGCGGATTTTCCCACGCGGAGTTTACCTTTTGCATTGAGCGCACGATGGATGAGCTTGCAAAGCGGCTAAATATCGACCCGCTTAAATTCCGCCTCATAAACGCGGTATCGCCCGGGGATTCATCCCCAACGCAGGTTTCGCTTAACCCGAGCAATTTGGGCGACCTTAAGGCTTGCCTTAAAAAGCTAAAGCCGCTGTCCGGCTGGAACGGCGCTGTCGTTCCGGTCGATGAACACACCGTCCGCGCAAAAGGGGTCTCCTGCCTGTGGAAGTCCGCGGACTTACCTGCTAACGCGATATCCGGCGCCATGATTACCTTTAATCCGGATGGCAGCCTGAACCTCAACACCGGCGTAGTCGAGATGGGAAGCGGCAGCAAAACCCAGCTTGCGCAAATTTTAGCCGATAAGCTGGATGTTGATATAAATCAGATACACGTGAAAATGAGCGTTGATACACGGGTAAATCCGGAGCACCACAAGACGGTCGCAAGCATGACCGGGTATATGGCAGGCAACGCCGTTCTAAGGGCGGCTGAGGATATTCTGGCGCAGCTGAAAACCACCGGCGCCGAAGCGCTCGGATGCTCCTCGGATGACATCATCGTGAAAGGCGGGGCCGTATATTCGCTTCGGAATCCTTTAAACAAGATACGGCTAAAGGATATCGCGTCGGGCTACAAGGCGCCGGACGGCTCATCAATCGGGGAGCCCGCTCTCGGCCGCGGCGGGTTCATGCTCAAGGGGCTTTCGACCCTTGACCCTAAAACGGGAAAAGGACAGACCGCGCCCGCATGGACTGTCGGCGCGCAAGCCGTGGAGGTTGAGTACGATACAATTGAGCATACCTACCGCATCATAAGCGCGTCAACCGTTATTGACGTGGGCATGGTCATGAATCCGGAAGCCATGCGCCAAATCATACGCGGAGGCATGGCGATGGGGATCAGCATGGCAAGCCGGGAAGCTTACTCCTACGACCAAAACGGGCTCTTGACAACTCCCACCCTGCGCACATATAAGCTCATGCACATCGGGCAGGAGCCCGACTACCGCGTCGAGTTTGTAGAAACGCCGCAGGAGGGCTCGCCATACGGGATACGCAGCATGTCGGAACACGGCATCATAGGAATCCCCGCCGCTTTAGCAAACGCGCTTTCAAATGCGTCCGGCTTTTCCTTGAACACACTTCCGCTGACGCCTGAGTCGCTGTGGAAGAAAAGCGGGGGAGTCTCCTCATGATCGCCTCTGATTTCATTTATTGCAGGCCTGATACGCTAAAAGAAGCCGCCACCGTATACGCAAAGCTTGCGGGCGAGGGAAAATCCCCCGTTTACTACGGCGGCGGCAGCGAGATCATCACGATGTCAAGGGCCGGCAGCATTGCTCCGGGCGCTGTAATCGACCTAAAATCGATCCCGGAATGCAAGGTCTTAGAGCAAAACGGCGCTGCTCTTATGATTGGCGGGGCGGTTACGCTCCGCAGCATCCGGGAAAGCAAGCTTTTCCCGCTGTTAGGTGCCGCCGCCGGCCGGATTGCGGATCATACCAATCAGTGCCGTATCACCTTAGGCGGAAACCTGTGCGGCACGATCCGGTACCGTGAAGCGTCGCTTCCGCTTATGCTCACGGACGCCGAGGTAGTCCTGTACGGCTCCGGCGGCGAGCGCAAAGCTTCCATGCTCACCATTTTCAGAGAACGGATGCGGCTTTTGCCGGGTGAATTTATATGCGGGGTAAATATCGATGCGCGGTATTTGTACGCGCCGTTTATGCATATAAAGAAAACCGCCAATGAAAAAATAGATTATCCGCTAGTCAACGTATCGGCGATCATCATTGACGGGCGGATCAGGGCCGCGTTTTCAGGGCTTTGCGCGTTTCCTTTTAGAAGCATGGAAATCGAGGCGGTATTAAACGATAAAACCGCCTCGATAAGCAGCCGTATAGACAAAGCCGCAGACCTGCTTCCGGCCCCTGCCCTGGCTGACGCGGAGGGGCTTTCGCAATACCGGATATTTGTATTAAAGAACACACTGTGCAATGTGCTGGAAAGGCTACGTCATGATTTTAAATGAGGGCAGGGTTATCGTGGAGCTCATGGTCAATCACGAAAGCAGGACCGTCACGGTGCGGCCGTCCGACGTTTTGCTGGATGTCTTGCGCGGGCAGTTGGGGTTAACCGGCGCAAAGCCCGGATGCAAAAACGGCGATTGCGGCGTATGCACCGTCATATTCGACGGATGGCCGGTTAAATCCTGCCTTGTTCTTGCCGTGGAAGCTGTGGGGCATCAAATCCTGACCGTGGAGGGGCTTGGAGGCGTCGCGCCGGTTCAAAAGGCGTTTGTTGACAGCGGCGCTTTCCAGTGCGGATACTGCACCTCCGGCTTCCTGATGGTCTGCCACGCCCTTTCGCTTAATAAGCCGCGCGCCGAGGAATACGAGATAGAGGAGTGGCTTCAGTCAAACCTCTGCCGCTGCACAAGCTATAAGGAGATACGCGAAGCGTTGAAGACGGTGTTTCAGTCGCTTTCGTAGTGTTCTTAGTGCTTGTTCCTGTATTCCCAGAACCGCAGGACGGCTTTCTTCGTCTCCTTCATGCGAAGCTCGCTGATCGGCACGGACATCTTGTTTGACAGCACTATATTTTCGGAGTGGTATTCCTCCACATAGTCAAGGTTTATGACGAACGACTGGTGCGGACGCACAAAATTTATGGCTTTCAGCTTTTCAGCTTCGTTTTTGATCGCGGCGCGGTATGTGATCTCCTCACGGTTCACGGCATAGACGACGACGTCGCGCCCCGCGCTCTCAAGGCATATGACGTCGCGCTTCTTGATCTGGTAAGTCGTGCCGCCCTTTTTAAGCGTAAAAAAGCTATCGGCCTGATTCAAATTTTCAACTGCCATATATAATTTTTTTTGAAAATCATAATTGTCCGGCGGCAGGCGCAAAACCAAAAACGGCTGGACTTCAAAAATCTGTTCGGGAAATCCCTCTTTCGAAGACAAGTATATGAGCGGCGTTTCGCGCGCGCCGTGTGTTTCGCGCAGCTTCCTGCCTAGGGTGACGCCGTCGGTGTCGCCCATGTCAAGGTCCATGTAGACGATGCTGAAAACTTCGCCGTCTAAAAGGGCGCGCTCAAAATCCTCACCTGACATGTAGACTTCACAGTCAAGTTCCGTGAGGAGCTTTTTCGCGTCCAGTATGATTTCCTCGATTTTACCGGCGAACGCGGCGTTAGGCTCGCAAACCGCAATTTTCATCATCGTCACCACACTGTTCCATCATATCACAAAAACAATTCTTCGGCAATTATTACATATTTTACCGATATTATACCATGCTTTAATCTCCCTGTGATTTTTGTGATATAGTAAAGCTACGAAACAGCAAAGGGGGGGTCTAAGGTGCAAATAAAGGATTTAGGGGTAAATCCCGCAATCAATAACTCGCAGCATAAGTCCGATGCGAAAACGCGCGCGGGAGGCGACGACTTCTTCCGGCTCATGCAGGAGAAAATAGGCAAGGAGCAGCCTGCCGCGGCTTCAGAGTCCCCCGGGATTCATCCCACAGGAGGCATAGGCGAGATCGAAGCGATCGCGGCGCGTTCCAGAATTATAAAGCCCATCGCGAAAAACGATGTTTCGGATTTTCTGGGGCTTGTGAAAGAAAACCGGCACTTGCTTCGCGGCGTTGATTTAGACGCGCTTAATTTAAACGAAAAAGCGGCGGGAAACGCATCCCTTTCAGCGGAGCAGGCGTCCGCGCTTCAAAAGGAGTTTGACTTAGGCAACATCACGCCGAAGCAGCTTTCGGAGCTTTTTGAACAGCTAAACGCGCTTAACGTTTTAAGCGCCGATGAAATCAGGAGCGTTAGAAATTCCGTCACCCCCGCGGACGGCGACGTGATGGATTACCTTTTAAATGAACAGGGATTTAAAGACGTATCCTCAATAAGCGAGAACGACCCGAAAGCGCGGCTTTCGGCGATGATGCAAAACGAGAAGTTTGCATCGCTGCATATAAACGCAAGGTACGGGCAAAACGTGCCGTCGGTATCAGCCCTTGCGGATATGCATAAAAAAGTGCTTGGCGTCCTTGGCAAAATATAAATGAGGTGACGATATGAGAATCCACACTTTCACAACCTTTGCGCGTATGCCGCATCTGGCGCCCGGTCATGGCGCGGGTTTTGAGGATACGATACAAGAAACCGTTACAACGCATAACCGGGCGGCGGGGCTGGATTTGCCCGCTCAGGAAACGCAGGAGCGTGAGCTGTCTAAGGTGGCGTCATGAGAGTAAATTCGTTTACCGTGAACGCCATGTACCGGCCGCCGCAACAGGCAAGCGCAAACGACGCAGGCTTTGAGGATATTCTGCAAAGGGAATACAAAGACTCAAACAGCCCCGCGCCCGGCACGGAACAGGAGGATTGCCACGACAACTCCCTTCTCGTCGAAAAAATCAGGTTTTATATCGATGATTTTGTGTTCAATGCGCTGATTGATTCCAAATGTGAAGACAGCTTAGCGTTTCACAATCTGCTTGCGGAGATTGAAAGGCTTGGGCTTGATCCCGGCACCGTCGCCTATGAGCTGTATGAAATGGGAATCATCAACGAAGAACAGCGCGACCGTTTATCACAGGGGCTCCCTATATAGCCAACTAACTTTACCTACTTCTATCTACTGCCTATACGAAAAAGCGGCGATTTCCGTTTCGGAAACGCCGCTTTTTCGTTTCAAGGTTCTGTTGCCATGCTTCTTAATAATCCAGCATGTCGCCGATATAATCTAAAAGCCTGTCGGTTTTGATGCGTTCCTGCTTCATTGTGTCTCGGTTGCGGACAGTCACGCAGCCATCCTCTTCGCTCTCAAAGTCATATGTGATGCAAAGCGGCGTTCCGATTTCGTCCTGCCGGCGGTAACGCTTGCCGATGGACCCCGTGTCATCGTAGTCCGTCATGTGGTGCTTTGACAAGTCCCTGAATATCTTTGTCGCCGGCTCGCCGAGCTTTTTGGACAGCGGCAGCACGCACGCCTTAAACGGAGCAAGCACGGGGCTCAACCTAAGTACCACGCGGGTGTCGCCTTCGCCAACCTCCTCCTCGTCGTAGGCGTCGCACAGAAACGCAAGGGCGACGCGGTCGCAGCCAAGCGACGGCTCGATTACATACGGGATGTATTTCTCGTTTTTCTCTTGGTTAAAGTATTCCATGCTCTTGCCGGAGTGTCTCTGGTGCTGTGTGAGGTCGAAATCGGTGCGGTTTGCGACGCCCCAAAGCTCGCCCCATCCAAACGGAAACAAAAACTCAAAATCGGTAGTCCCTTTAGAGTAATGCGAGAGCTCTTCTTTTTCGTGGTCGCGAAGCCGCAGGTTTTCCTCTTTCAAATTAAGGCCCAGCAGCCAGTCCTTGCAAAACGCTTTCCAGTAGCTGAACCATTCCATGTCGGTGCCGGGCTCACAGAAAAACTGAAGCTCCATCTGCTCGAACTCGCGGGTGCGAAACGTGAAGTTGCCGGGTGTGATCTCGTTTCTGAAGCTCTTGCCGATCTGCCCTATGCCGAACGGTATTTTTTTGCGGGCGGTTCGCTGGACGTTCTGGAAGTTCACGAAAATACCCTGAGCCGTTTCGGGCCGCAGGTACATCTCGCTTTGCGTGTCCTCGGTAACGCCCTGGAACGTCTTGAACATCAGGTTAAACTTGCGAATATCGGTGAAGCTTACGCTGCCGCAATCAGGGCAATTGATACGCTTTTCCTTGATATAATCCATCATTTTCTCGTTGCTCCAGCCGTTCGGGGCTTCGCCGCAAGCGTCCTCGATCAGCTTGTCGGCGCGGTGGCGCGTCTTGCAGTCCTTGCAGTCCATCAGGGGATCGGCAAACCCGCCCACGTGGCCTGACGCCACCCATACCTGCGGGTTCATCAGAATCGCGCTGTCAAGCCCCACATTATAGGGGGACTCCTGGATAAACTTTTTCCACCACGCGCGCTTGATGTTATTTTTAAACGCAACGCCTAGCGGGCCGTAATCCCAGCTATTCGCAAGGCCGCCGTAAATCTCGCTTCCCGCGTATACATAGCCGCGCCCCTTGCACAGCGCGGTGATTTTTTCCATCGTCTTTTGCGTATTTTCAAGCATACTTTAAATCTCCTACTTTAATGATTGCGTTACTTACCCATTTTAGCGCCCGGGCATATGAAAGTCAAGCAAATTTGAGACGCTTTTGCGCTTGACGCATGATACCGCAGATGTTAAGATAGACGCGGTACGTTTAAACGGGATTATAAAGCTTGCGGTATTCACTCGGCGTCATCTCGAGCATCTTTTTAAAGGTAAGCGCAAAATGGCTCGTCGACTCAAATCCTGTAAGCCTGCATATCTCCGTGACATTCTTGCCGGAATTTGCAAGAAGTCCTGCGGCTACCGATATCCTGTACCTGTTAAGGTGCTTCATCGGCGTCGTGCCGATTACCTTGTTAAAGCATCGCAGGCATTCGCGTTCGCTTATGTTGGCGGCTGCGGCAATCTCGCGCAGATTTATTTTTTCATCGTAATGCTGATGAAGATAATGCATCATTTCTTTTATGCGCACAATATCTTTATCTTCGCTTACATACTGACGCTCTATGACCGGCTGCATATTTGTTATGAGCAGATACCACATATGCGACAGCTTTTCGCGGACAATCAGCTCATAACCGTTTTTCTCTTCGTTGTAGGCGTCATACGCGTCCCGAATACATTGCGCCGCCTTGCGCGTCCATTCCTCGCCGATACGAAACAGGGCGATGGGAAGCGAGCGGCAATTCAGCACCGGCCGCACATAACGCTGCTCAAACACGCTTTCCGCGGGACCCGACAGCAAGCTTGCGCTGAATACAAGGGAATTTAACACGCTGTCCGTTTCATCCGCGCCACATATTGCATGCAGCACATTGGAATTTATGAACGCCCCTTCTCCCGCGCTCAAATAATGATGCTCCCCGTTTATATGAAGCTGCAAAGCTCCGCTGACTGCAATCAGCACCTCAATCTCCTCATGCCAGTGGCATGGGATTTTATCCGCGTCGGAATCGTTTAAATCCCACCAGTACGCGCCGCATGGGAACATCGGCGACCCGCGCGTTTTAGATTCGTAGCCGTCCGCGTTTATATAAAGCTCGAATTGGCATTGTTCAACAGGCATAGTTACCCTCCCTGTTTGGTCGGTTTTCTTATATTATACGTCGATAATGTTATTGTTTCAAGTGCAAATTGTCGGTATCATTATGGTACGAAGCAATAACAACAACCGGCGCTTATAGGAATGGGGGTAAAATACTATGACCTTTCTCCAAATCAAAGATACTGAGAATTTTTTCACCATGATAGACAATTGCACAGGCAGGGTGCTTTTAAAAAGCTCCGAGGGGCATGCCGTGGATATGCGAAGAAATCTTCTGATAAAAGAGCTTTTGACAATGTCCTGCCGCGGCCGCTGTATTGAACGGCTGGAGCTTACGATCGAAAACCCCGGAGATATGAAAAACATTTTAAATTATTTAGTATTAGGAGCTTAAGTGTATGACTTATACGGCGACGCGGCGCGGAACCTATTCCGGACTTGTGGTACAGGCGATTCTCAATAACCTTTCACCGCTTTTTTTCATCATCTTTCAGGAAAGCTTCGGCTTTTCCTATGAACGGCTTGGAATGCTTGTCGTAATCAACTTCGTCGTTCAGGTCGTGATGATGTCGCTGGGCATCGCGCTTGTGGAAAAGCTGGGATACAGAACCCCGATTATCATCGCGCAGGCGTGCGCCGCGCTCGGGCTTGTGCTGCTGGGGGCGCTTCCGCTTCTGATGAACAACGCATATGCGGGGCTTGTGATTGCAACGGCTGTAGGCGCCGTCGGCGGCGGTCTTTCCGAGCTAATCTTAAGCCCGATCATGAACGCTTTACCTACGCCGCCCAATCAAAAAGCGTCGGCCATGAGTTTTTTGCATTCATTTTTTTCATGGGGCCAAGCCGGAACCATTTTGATTTCCACATTGTTTTTATATCTCGCCGGCGGCTCAAGCTGGTGGATTCTGCCAATCCTATGGGCCGTGCTCCCGCTTGCGAACCTGATTCTTTTTACAGCCGTCCCGCTGCCGGAGCAGGTGGGGAAAGCAGAGCGCACAAGCGTGAAGGATTTGTTTTTGTCGCCGCTGTTCCTCATTTTTATCCTGCTCATGGTTTGCGGCGCCGCCTCGGAATTAACCGTGGCGCAATGGGCGTCCTTGTTTATTGAACAGGGCTTCGGGCTTTCAAAGGTGCTTGGCGATATCGCGGGGCCTTGCGTGTTCGCCGTCATGATGGGCGCGGGGCGCATCCTTTACAGCGTGTTGAGCGGCCGGATTGGTTACCGCGCGTATATGCTTGCGTCTTCCGCCCTTTGCGTCGGGTGCTACCTTTTGATTTCGCTGTCCTTTAGCCCGGTGCTGGGGCTGATTGGCTTCGCGCTTTCCGGCCTTGCCGTCAGCGCAATGTGGCCCGCGACGTTAAGCTATGCGGCGGCGCGCTTTCCCCTTGGCGGCACGCTGTTGTTCGGCGCGCTTGCGATATTCGGGGGCTTGGGCTGTTCTTTAGGACCGTGGGTCGCGGGCGTCATCGCCGACAATTCAGCGGGCGGCTTGCGTACAGGAATCCTCGGCGGCGCCGTTTTTCCGGCGTTTATCATTTTATTGGTTATTATACTAAATATAAAACGAAAAAATGCTTGACAAACGAAAAACCATCCGATATACTATAAAGGCTGTCAACATTCCAAAGACAGCAGGCCGCCGTGAAAACGGCTGAAACGGAAGCTTTTCCCGCCTGCCGAGGAAGTGCGACTATAAATGCTTTTTGTATTTATAGACTCTTTCCGTCTTGGAAAGAGTCTTTTCTTTTTCATTCTGGAATAGTTGCAGGAGTAAGAACCGGCGGTCAATACGCAAATCGCCGCTGAGACGGTGCTTTGCGTATTGACCGCCGGTTCTAAATATTAGGGAGGTGAAATTGTTTTGCCAAGCAATGCGGTTTTAGAAAAGAAGAAGCAGCTTGTTGAAGAGCTCTCGGAAAAGATGAAAGGCTCGGTCGCGGGCGTTTTAGTCGATTACAAGGGCATTAACGTGGAGGATGACACAAAGCTTCGAAAAGAGCTGCGTGAAGCGGGGGTCGACTACTTTGTCGTAAAGAACACAATCCTGTTGCGCGCCGCGAAAAACATCGGCTTCGACGCGCTTGAGAGCGTTTTATCCGGAACGACCGCCCTCGCGCTTTCCAAGGAAGACGCCGTAACGGCTGCAAAAATACTTGCAAAGCGCGCCGAAAAGACAAAAGACCAGTTCATCATCAAGGCGGGGTTTGTCGAGGGGAATATCCTTGACGCCTCGGGCGTTAACCAGCTTGCGAAGCTTCCCGGCAAGGAAGAGCTCATCGGCATGACGCTCCGGGGCCTAAACGCGCCGATTACGGGCTTCGTCAATGTGCTAAACGGCAATATCCGCGGCCTTTGTGTTGCGCTAAACGCAATCGCTGAAAAACAACAACCGGCTTAATAAAACTTTAATGGAGGTAAAAATATCATGGCATCTGAAAAAGTATTAAAAATGATCGAGGACGTAAAGGCTCTTACCGTTTTAGAGCTTTCCGAGCTTGTAAAGGCTCTTGAAGAAGAATTCGGCGTATCGGCGGCGGCTCCCGTTGCTGTTGCGGCGGCTCCTGCGGCCGGCGGCGGCGAGGCTGCTGCTGAAGAGAAATCCGAGTTTGACGTCCACCTGATTGAAGCGGGCGCTTCCAAGATGAACGTCATCAAACTGGTAAAGGAAATCACGGCGCTCGGGCTTAAAGAAGCAAAAGAGCTCGTTGATAACGCTCCTAAGGCAATCAAAGAGGGCCTGTCTAAAGACGACGCCGAGGAGCTTAAGAAAAAGCTTGAAGAAGCAGGCGCCAAGGTCGAGCTCAAATAGGTTGTATTTACGTATAAATAAGCGGCCTTCCAATAGGAGGGCCGTTTTTCTGTAACAACATGGATTTGATTTTTTCATATGGATATGCTATAGTATGGTATCATCTTACCTTCTTCGGAAAGGAGGTTTTCTTTGGACCCAAGGGATTTTGCGGCGTTATACGGTAAAACCGCCAAAGAGATTAAAAAGCAGCCTGCCCTGATGCGGCACGCCGCCGGTAAGGAAGTTGCCGCCAAAGGCGAGCTCATCGGCAGGACCGGCGAAATACCAGTAATACATAAAACGGAAAACGCAAAGGAAGATATGCCCGAGGCAAAAGAGGTGCGCAAGAAAAGGCGTCCGGTTACCCCCCGCCCCGGCCTTGTTCGGTATACCCTTGTTTGGATATACAAAAATCTATACATACTGGGAATCACGCTGCTTCGCCGCAAGCTTGTTTTCGACCGCAAGCGCAGATACTGGCGCTCGAGAACGCGGCAGGCGTATTTTAACAGGCTTGACCGCGTACTGATCCACATAAAACGATACCTGATCAATCTTCGAACGCGCGTGAGAACGCCTATTATGTTAATAAGGCGAACATACCGGGACGTCTTGCCGGATATCAGGTCAAAGCGCGAGAAAGGCAAAATCCCCTTTAAGGAATACTTAGCCGTGCTGGAGCCTGTCGCAAGGCTGATCTTTAAGATCATTTCCACCATATTTAATTATACCGCCCCGGTTGCGGCGGCAATCTTTTTCGTTTATGTCGTGAATTTGCGCATCAGCGAGCCTATAATCCTTGCTGTCAGCTATAACGGCGAGGTTATCGGGCATGTCCAGAACGAATCGGTCTTTTCGGCGGCAACCCAGGACGTTCAGAGCCGCCTTACGACGGACGGCGAAAGCGCGTTTAACATTTCCCTGCCGAATTTTGAGCTGATGTCAAAAAGCGAATTTGAAAACCGCAAAAGACACGGTGAAATCCCTGCGGACGCAGACGCTTTAAACGGGGAGCAGCTCGCGGACAAGCTAATCCGCGCGTCCGGCGACGACGTAAGCGAGGCGTTTGGGCTTTACATAAACGACAGGTTCTTAGGCGCCGTTACGGAAAAAGAACCTGTGCTTAATACGTTTATGCAACTGCTTAACGACAACAGGACATACAAACCCGATGAGGAATTGCGCTTTAGCAAAAGCATACGCTTCCGCCCCGGCCTTTACCCGAAGCAATCGCTTACGGATCAGGAAAATGTACTGTCCATTTTAACAAGCTTTGATACGGTGGAGGAAACGTATACCGTAAGGGCCGGCGACTCGCCGTCCGGAATTGCCGACAGAATCGGCGTGCCTTTGATTGTTTTAAGAGAATTAAACCCCGATATGGACGATAAAATGTTCGAGGGCGAAGAGCTTTTGACAAACGTGGCAAAGCCGTTTCTGCCTGTTGAAAACACTTTCACGGATATCGTGGAGGAGCCGATTGATTTTGAGACGATCGAAGTTGAAAATATGCAGTACGCAAGGGGATATTCGGAGGTGTTCCAGGAAGGCGAGGAAGGCGTGCGCCGGGTGACGTACCGCGTTACGAGCGAAAACGGCCTTGAAAAGCACCGGACGGAGGTCGGCTATGAGGTCGTAAGGTACCCCGTTGCGAAAAGGGTGACCGTCGGTATCGCCGAGCCGGTCGTGACGGCGCCGCCTCAGCCTGCAAGCCCATCCGGCGGACAAGGGTCCCAAGCCCCGTCACAGCCGCCCTCAGTCGCCCCGCAGCCGTCAGGCGGTCAGTTCATTCGCCCCGTCCCCGTCGGTATCGGGCGCGTTACGGTAGGGCTGTGGGGTTACCGCGGGCACACGGGCGTCGACATAGCTGTGAGGGAAGGCACGGGAACGCCCATCCTCGCGGCGGCAAGCGGCACGGTGGTAAGGGCCACCCATTCAAACGTGGGCTACGGCAACCACATCATCATCGACCACGGCAACGGCTACCAGACGTATTACGCGCACAACTCCGCGCTTTATGTAAGCGTCGGGCAGTATGTGCAGCAGGGTCAGGTAATCGCCGGGATGGGCCGTACAGGCAATTCCACCGGCGTTCACCTGCACTTTGAGATCAGGCTCAATGGGCGCATAATGAACCCGGCCGATTACATCAGGAACCTATAATCCACCCGTTGTATGAGTCAATAAAAACCCTTGAGCGGCTGCCTTACGGCAGCCGCCGCTCAATATTTCACGATTCTATGAACTGTATGTGTACTTGCGTTCACGTTTTTTCAAGAATTTGCTGTTGAAATCATCGCGGCATTTTGTTATACTTTAAAGCGCGAAAGCAATAAGAACCCATCTTCAATACGCAAAGCACCACCTCAGCGGCGATTTTTCCGCATTGTGTCGTTAAATTTTCTTGCAATGCACAAAGCATTACTTCAAAAATTCGCCTAACATTGCGAAATAATCGCTTCGCTGCGTCGGCACTTCTCGTTATTGACGATAGGTTCTAAATCAATCGTAAAGGGGAGAGTAATGATGGCTCTTCTGGAAATACCGGGACCGGACACAATCAGCCTGCCGATGCTTGCGCTGAGAGGAATGGTCCTGTTTCCTAAAATGGTGCTTCATTTTGACGTCGGCCGCGAAAAATCCATTTTCGCGCTCAACGAGGCGATGAACAACGACAGGATGCTGTTCCTTTCCGCCCAGAAGGATATCCGGGACGAGGACCCCGGCCCGGATGACATATACGGCGTCGGCGTAGTGGCCGAAATCAAGCAGATCATTAAATCCGGCGCGGGGCTTCGCGTTTTGGTCGAGGGCCATTACCGCGCGCGTGTTGTCCGCATTGTTGACGACGATCCGTTTTTCACGGCTGAAATTGAGGATTACCCTTTAAAACCGCTGAAAAATGTTCGCCGTCATATGCTCGACGCGCTGATGCGCACCTTAAAGGATTTGTTCGAGGAACACGGCGCTATGACGCCGCGCATGACAAAGGAGCTTATCTTTAACGCAACCGTGACCGACGATCCTGTATTTTTAAGCGAGTACATAGCCGCGAACCTGTATATCCACTCGGACGACAAGCAGTCGGTCCTTGAGGAATCGAGCGTGCCGCGGAGATTAAAGCTTTTGATACAGATACTCGAGGAAGAAAACGATATCCTGTCGCTTGAAAATGAGATTCATGAAAAGGTGCGCAGCCAGATCGACGGCAACCAGCGCGAGTATTATCTCAGAGAACAGATGAAAGCGATTTCAAGCGAGCTTGGCGAGGGCGAGTCGGCCTTAGAGGAAGCCTACGAGTACCACATGAAAATCGAGAAGCTGGGGCTCGAGGCTGAAAGCGCCGAGAAGCTGCACAAGGAAGCCGACAGGCTTCTCAAAATGCCGTCCAACAGCCATGAAGCAGGCGTTATAAAGACATATCTGGACAACTGCCTTGAGCTTCCGTGGAACAAGCTTACGAAAGACAAATTCGATATCGCGAAAGCCGCTGTGCAGCTTGACAAGGATCATTACGGCATGAAAAAGGTCAAGGAGAGAATCCTTGAGATGCTGGCGGTAAGGGCTCTGGCGCCCGACGTCAAGGGGCAGATCATCTGCCTTGCGGGGCCTCCCGGCGTCGGCAAGACGTCCATTGCGAAATCCATCGCGAAATCGATGGGGCGAAAATATGTGCGCATGTCCCTTGGCGGCGTGCGCGACGAAAGCGACATCCGCGGGCACCGCAAAACATATGTCGGCGCGATGCCGGGACGCATCATAAACGCGATGAAGCAGGCGGGAAGCACAAACCCCCTCATGCTGCTCGACGAGGTCGACAAGCTCGGCTCCGACTTCAGGGGCGACCCGTCGTCGGCGCTGCTGGAGGTTCTCGATTCGGAACAAAACAACGCGTTTCGCGACCACTATATAGAGCTGCCTTACGATTTGTCGCGGGTGCTGTTCATCGCCACGGCAAACGATTTAAGCTCTGTTCCGCGCCCGCTTTTAGACCGCATGGAGGTCATCGGGCTGTCAAGCTACACACGCGTTGAAAAATTCAATATCGCAAAAAAATACCTTGTCAAAAAGCAGATGAAAAAGCACGGGCTCACACGCCTTACAATGGCGTTTCGCGACAGCGCGCTGTACGCGCTCATCGACTTTTACACCCGCGAATCAGGCGTTCGGAACCTCGAGCGCGAGATAGCGTCGCTTTGCCGCAAGGCCGCGAAGCAAATCGTTTCGGGGGAGCATAAAAAGGTTGTCGTGACCTCCGCGAACATCATGGATTATCTGGGCGCGCACAAGTTCAAGCTCGACGAGCTTTCTGAAAGCGACGAGGTCGGGCTTGTGAACGGGCTTGCGTGGACGTCCGTGGGCGGCGAGATGCTTCAGGTCGAGGTCGCGGTGCTTGAGGGCAGCGGCAAGATTGTTCTGACGGGAAGCTTAGGCGACGTCATGAAGGAATCGGCGCAGGCGGCGATCAGCTATATCCGCTCGTGCGCCGACAAATACGGCATTGACGCGGATTTCCACAAAACAAAGGACATCCACATCCACGTGCCGGAGGGGGCCACCCCGAAAGACGGGCCGTCCGCCGGCGTCACAATCTGCACCGCCGTGCTCTCGGCGCTGTCGGGCATTCCGGTGAAACGCGAAGCCGCCATGACCGGGGAAATTTCCCTTCGCGGCAGGGTTCTCACCATCGGCGGGCTAAAGGAAAAGGTCATGGCCGCACACCGGGCGGGAATCAAAACCATAATCCTGCCGGAGTCAAACATCCCCGATCTTGAGGAGGTCGACGAGAACGTGAAGAAATCCATAACATTCATCCCGGCAAAGCATATCAAAACGGTGCTTGACGCGGCGCTTTCGAAAAAGTATAAGCCAACGCCGCCCAATAAGCGCGCCGAGCCCGCGAAACCGCAAATGCCCGAGCTTGAATATGAAAGCGACAGCATCCCCGTGACGATCATTCAGTAGGGAGTATGCGCGCAGAAAATATGAGGCGAAATATTTTTAAATGAAATTTTTAATGAGGTTTTTCTTAGGTTTTATCATTTCGTTTTTTCCGTATTTAATCATACATGGACGACTTTTATTTGCTCTGCCATTTATGTTGGTTGGATTCACTTTCGCTCCTACAATCCTCGTTATCATTTCAGCTATAATAGGGATCGTTGAAATCAAGCGTAGAAAAGAAGGGGCGTTAGGATGGATACTTGGAGCAATAGCTGCCTGGATATTAGGAGACATCCTTTTTTTCATGCACGGATTTAATTTTGTTCCTGTGTGAACCTATTAAGCATTTTCTAAGGCGTTTCACAACCACGCTGTCAACGAATCTACAAAAAGGCGGGGCGCGATTATGAACTTCCACAATATAGAATTCGAGTCGTCATACGGAAAGCCGGAGCAGCTTCCCGCCCCCGAAACGATTGAAATCGCGTTTACCGGGCGCTCGAACGTCGGCAAATCCTCGATGATCAACAAGCTGTTTAACAGAAAAAATCTTGCAAGGGTCAGCGGAACGCCCGGCAAAACCGCTACAATCAACTTTTTCAAGCTCGAAAACGTGCGCTTTGCCGACATGCCGGGCTATGGGTATGCAAAGGCGTCCAAGACCGAAAAGCAGCGCTTTAAAAAGCTGATTGAGGGGTACTTTTTATCCGGGCGAGACTTAAGGCTTGTGTTCCAGCTTGTCGATATGCGCCATCCGCCGACAAAAGACGATCTTGGGATGATAAACTTTTTTATTGAAAATGAATTCCCGTTCGTGGTAATCCTCACAAAAAAGGATAAGCTTTCAAAATCAAAGCAGCAGGAACGCCTAAACGCGCTTCAAAGCGAGATTCCATACGCGGATCAAATCACGATGATCCCGTTTTCAGCCCATACCGGCGACGGTGTGGAGCAGGCCCGCGAAATCATCGAAGAGATTGCTAAGGAGGATTCATAATGACCGTTAAGCCTTTTTTGCCGGAATGCGCCGGGATATCCGAAACAGGAAGCCTCACCATCGGCGGCGTCTGCGCGCTTCGGCTTGCCGAGGAATTCGGCACCCCCCTTTATGTGATGGATGAAAACGAAATCCGGAAAAACGCGCAGAGGTTTGTAAAATCCATAAATGAGCACTACGGCGGGCGCGGGCTGGTGTCTTTCGCGAGCAAGGCGTTTATGTGCAAGGAGATGTGCAGACTCGCGAAAAGCGAGGGCATGGGGCTTGACGTCGTATCGGCGGGGGAGCTTTATACTGCGATAGAATCAGGCTTTCCCATGAGGCTTGTGACGTTCCACGGCAACAACAAAACGCCGGAGGAGCTTACATACGCCGTGTCGAGCAGGGTAGGCAGCATCGTCGTCGACAACACGTTTGAGCTTCATATGCTCGAGCAGATCGCAAAATCGGCGGGCGTTACCGCAAGGATAAAGCTGCGCATCAAGCCGGGCGTGGAGGCGCATACGCACGAGCTCATTATGACGGGCGGAATAGACTCGAAGTTCGGGTTTGCCATCGAGACCGGCGAAGCCTTGGCGGCGGCGGCCGAAGCCCTCGGCATGGATCATATCGAGCTGACCGGCGTTCATTGCCATATCGGATCTCAGATATTCGACATCGAGCCGTTTGAAGTGACGGCAAGGATTATGCTTAAATTCATGAATGAAGTGAAAACAATATTGGGCTGTGAGCTTTCGGAGCTGAACCTCGGCGGCGGCTTCGGTATCCGCTACCTGCCGGAGGACAGCCCCGTGCCGCTTGAAAAATATATGGAAAGCGTCGCGAGGGTCATCAAGGAAACTTGCGGGGAGCTAAACCTCAACCTCCCGTCCATTGGCATCGAGCCGGGGCGCGCCGTCACGGGCGCTGCGGGAATCACGCTTTACAGGGTGGGAGCGGTAAAGGATATACCCGGCGTCCGCACGTATGTGACCGTCGACGGCGGCTTGACCGACAACCCGCGTCCCGCGCTTTACGGCGCGAAATACGCCATGACGGCGGCAAACAAGATGAATCAGGCGCAGAATAAAATCTACACCGTGTCGGGAAGATGCTGCGAAACCGACCAGCTTGGCGCGCAGGTTACGCTTCAGGAGATCAATGTCGGCGATATCTTGGCGGTCTTTTCAACAGGCGCTTACAATTATTCAATGGCAAGCAATTACAACCGGCTTCCTAAGCCTGCCGTTGTATTCGTAAAGGACGGCGAGGCGCGTGTCGTTGTAAATCGCGAAACGCTTGAGGATATGGCGCGAAACGATGTTTAGCAAAGGTTGCATAAAGCTATGAGCGGATACGTGTCGTTCGCGCAGTATTACGACGTCCTTATGGAAAATGCAAGCTACGGCATTCGCGCGCGGTTTTTAGACGAGACAATACAAAAATACAATCATGGCGCGCGCGAGGTGCTTGACCTGGCTTGCGGAACCGGAAGCATGACGCATGAGCTTATAAAGCTGGGATATGACATGACGGGCGCCGACGCGTCCGCGGATATGCTGTCACATGCCGCCCAAAAATGCGGCGGGAAAGCCCTGTTCTTAAACCAGGAAATGGGCGGGCTTGATTTATACGGCACGGTTGACGCCGTCGTTTGTACGCTTGACAGCGTAAACCATCTGCCCGATGAAAGAGCCGTGATAAAAGCCTTTCATAACGCATCTTTATTCCTGAACCCCGGCGGGCTTTTCATCTTTGACGTGAACACCGCGTTTAAGCACCGCGAAATTTTAGACGATAACGTATTTATATACGACACGCCAAAGGTCTTCTGCTGCTGGCAGAACACGCTTTGCAGGTACACGCTGCGCGTTGACATAAGGCTTGATTTTTTTGCGCCTTTAGGTGATAAAAAATACACCCGCGAGAGCGAATGCTTTTCCGAGTGGTACTACAGCGATTTATTTTTAAAAGATGCGCTAATAAAGACGGGGCTATCGCATATTGAAACATTGTGCGGCGACTCGTTTACAAAGCCGTGTGAATCAACCGAAAGGCTTGTATACGTAGCGCGAAAGGAACGTCAATCATTATGGGCAGGATAGTAAGCGCAATCGCAACGGACGCCACTTGCGTATGCCGGTGCATCGATTCAACAGATATAGTCTCAAGGGCGGAGCAGATTCATCAGACCTCGGCGGTCGTGACCGCCGCGCTGGGAAGGCTTTTGACTGCGGCCTCGCTGATGGGCGCCGAGCTGAAAGGCGGCGGCGATTCGCTGACGCTCAGGTTAAACGGCGGCGGTCCCGCAGGCTCCGTGATAGCGGCGTCAGATTCAAGCGGGAATGTGCGCGGTTACGCCGAAAACCCGATTGTTGAGATTCCCTTAAACGCATACGGCAAGCTTGACGTCGCGGGCGCCGTGGGCCGCGAGGGCTTGCTTTACGTCATGAAGGACGTCGGCGCGAAAGAGCCCTCAATCGGGCATACCCCGATTGTTTCGGGCGAAATCGCCGAGGATATAACGCATTATTATGCAATGAGCGAACAAATCCCTACGGTTTGCGCGCTGGGCGTGCTTGTAAATACCGATTTGTCGGTGATATCGGCGGGCGGGTTTATCGTACAGCTTTTACCCGGCGCGCCTCAGGAAACAATCGGAAGGCTTGAGGAAACGATAAACAACCTGCCGCCGGTTACAGCTATGCTAAAAGACGGCATAACGCCCGAGCAACTCGCCGTCCGCGTGCTGGATGGATTCAGGCCTGATATTATCGGGCAGTTTCCTGTGCATTACCGCTGCGGCTGCACACGCGAGCGCGCCTCGCGCGCCCTTATTACTATGGGAAAAGAAGAGCTAAGAAAGCTTGCGGAGGAGCAGAAGCCCGCAGAGGTCGGCTGCCATTTTTGCCCGAAGAAGTACCGTTTCAACAAAGCGGAAATCTTAAGCCTGTGCGATAACGATGCGCGGTAAATCGGGGCTCTTGACAAACAGATGACGATTATGTATAATACAAAAGAATTTGCAGCAGGCTTATATTTGCTGATGTAGCTCACTAGGCAGAGCACATCCTTGGTAAGGAAGTCATTTCTCCTGCTGGGACTGTAGCAAATGCAGCAAAAATGTAGCGATGTTCTGTAGCAATTAAGGATTCTTAGGCGGCTTTAGTCCTGCAAACCCCGTAGTAATGCCACTTGCTTCCGTAGCTCAGTCGGCAGAGCGCGTCCTTGGTAAGGACGAGGTCAGCAGTTCGATCCTGCTCGGAAGCTCCATGAATCCCTTCTAAGATTGCCTAAAATTATCGGCGTTGCTGTAAAAATTGCTGTACTTTTTAGGGTCTTAGTTCAGATAGTCCGGCAGGCTGTGGAAGAGCTTGCCGGATTTTTCTTTTGCGTGAGTTCTGCGTACACACCGTCCAGCGTTTGGGCGGTCTGCTCATAGACGGCATAGGCTTCAAAATCGGATTCTCCGCAAGCCACATAAAGACCTGCGGCCTGATCTCAGGACGAAGCGCGTTGCCTTTGTTTTCATCGAGGTCGCCGGCGGCGCGTTTCCGTATAACGACATCCGGCATCGGGTCTAACTTGATATAACCCTTCTTGACCGCGTAAACAAAAAACTTCCTGAGAAGATTTTTAATCTTGTTCATGGTATCGGTAGACATGCCCGACTTGACTTTACTGTTGAAAAACCTCTGGAGCCGTTCGAGCGTGACGTCTTGAACATCGAGTGCGCCGAACTCCTTATAAATATGATTCTTCAACAGGCTACGGCGGGAGGCTTCGGTAGTTGACGCAACATCAATGGCGCCGAACAGGTCAAACCACTCTTGCATCAAAGATTTTGAAATTACGCTCGTTTCTTGCCGATACAGAGATATACCCGTTCGCGTACACATCGCCTGTTGCAACGGCGACCTTCTGGGCAACCTCTTGTCGGGTTTTTCCATAATGCGGTTTGCGTATTGGCTTGCCGTCTGTTTTATAGCCGACAGTGACCATTCCTACCCATAGGCCATCGCTGGCACGCTGGAAAATGGAGCCTTCGTTATTGCCTCTGCGCTTGGATTTATTTTTTACTTCTTTTAATTTTGGCGGCATAATAGCATCCTCCTAAAAATGCCTGCCGTGAAATTTATCTGCGGTTTCATTATACCACACGGCAGGCATTATTACATATAGAAATGAACGGTTTGCTATTACAGGCTTGGATTTAATTGTTTGATTGACCATAATGCGAAGGCAATGACGCTTACTACTTTACGATTACCAATTTCCGCCGTTGGAAAGGATTCGCTGTTCAGCAGTTGCCGGATGTTGTTTTTACCGACGCCCATTATTTTAACTAGGTCATCACAATCAAAGAAATCCTTGTCGTATTTCTCAGAGAGGCGTCTCGCTTCGATTGCGGCCGCAACGCCTAACTCGGAATTTATGTTTAATTCAGCTAGCACTTTTGACAACTAAATCATCTCAGTTTCGTTGTGGGGGTTATTTCGCCCCCCCGCGGTCAAGGTCATATGCTTGCCGGTTCTTAATCTACAAGCGCCTTGCTCGACGCTGTAACTCGCGGTCCCCGCCGCGATCTCTTGGGGAATACACCTCTTCCATGTTTTATTTGAACTACAATTAACATCCATCCAAATGCGCCATCAGATCATCGTTAAAATCTTTTCCTATTGGAAACTCAATCCTTGTTTTAAATCCTTTTTTAGCGTATTTTTTTGCTAAAGCAACGGCTGCCTCATGTCCGGCGGGGTCGTTATCAAGGCAGAAAATAATATTATCAATATCCTTGTGTCGATCCAGAAAGTATGGGATTGCTCTATCTGATGTTCCTGACAAGGACAGCCTGTTGTGCTGATTCCATGCCTCTGCGTTACCTATGGTAGCTATTTCAAGGCTTGCATGGCTCATGAGGTCTATGGGACTTTCAAATACATACAAGCATTTCTACTCCATCCTTTCTCGTTTGAAGATACTTCTTTTATAGAATCGCAACCTATGTAACGGATTAGATTATCCTTCACAGTGGGCAGAGATAACATAATGAAGCCCTCCTATAACCTGTATCTATCAGCCTCGGGACTAATCGAAAAGTCCTTACAGCCGGTGCCTTCATTAGCCAGCCGGTTATTCTTAGTCGCGGTGCATTTTCCACGCGCACCGTCGTTAAATCGAACAAGCCCTCTCCCGGCGCCTTGGTTGGTTAAGCCCGCGTTACCTTCCCAACGCTTACAGAGCGCACAGCTCTTATATTTATTCGGGTCTACCGTCGTCATTTCGTCCCCTACGGTTTCTATTCCTCTTCGTTTTCTTTTTTTCGTTTATTCAGCAGCCCTTCGATAACCCGCGCCGAGTAGCCGCACGCCCTGGCAATTTTGGCTATTTCGCGTCTATCTACTACCGGTTTCGCCAAGTCAGCAACAAATTCCGGACGGTAGAGGCGCATGGGTAAATCAACCTTATCGCCGCGAAAGTGCTTATAAATTTTGAGCATGTTCTCAAGCCCGATAAGCTCCAGCAGCTCTAAATAAATATCATTGAGCGCTTCCGATTCGTTCCCTTCGACTTTGAAGAGTTTATAAACGATTTCATCGTTGATGTTATTGAAATCAATGTTGTACAATGTGACGCCCTCCCTTCCGTAATTTTAAGTATAGCAATGATGAATGGCATAATTCCAATGAGAAACAGGCTTTTTTCTGCGTGGGAATGTGTACGCAGTATTGATTGAAAAACCGTATACGATATTGAATGAAAAACGTATTTGAAATTTATGTGCCAAAATACTTCCATCCACTAACGAATAAAAGCCCCGTCCCATCAATCGGGACGAGGCTTATGTGTTATTGACTTTTGTGCCGCGGGTTTTCTCAATCCTGCTTGCGCTATACAGAAGAATATATAGCCGGAGCCGAGCAATATGCGGTCAGCGATAGCTACGCTTCAATTTCGCTTGATTTGATGTCTTCGATGTATGTTTTCATTGAGTCAACGAAAATATCAAGATTCATGTCATCATATAAAAGCTTCGACTTAAAGTTTGGCCTTTTCTTTAACCTTTCATTGGGTATTACTACACCGGGTATGCGTTCTAATGATGTCTTCAGTTTTTGCCTGTACTCAGCAGAATCAAAAGGCGGCTTCATATATTGGAAATATATTTCTACCAATGTACGCTTGTACCAGTTGTAAATTGAGCATAGTTGATGGCGCTGCTTTCCTACATAGACCGGAACAAATCCTCCGCGGTCCTTTCCTTCGCCTCACCATATATAGCATCCAAGCGATTCAAATGCACGAATGTGCCTTTCGCATAATTTCGCATTTTCTTCGCCATTTAGTTCAGCAGCTTGCTCCAAGAAGCTGACTTCATCCCATTTCCGTGAATCCGTGCGTTTCGTCTGTGCTGCGCTCGCAGTCTTCCCAACAATATTCGGTACTAAAGTTGTAAGTCCATCTGTGGAGAGAAACTGCTTAATTTCGAGTCCAAGCACTTCGGTATCAACCATTTGTTTGTTCAAAAATTCAATGATTGACTGTAACGGTGGCGGAATAATGTCTGCCGCAAAAATCAAGCGAAGCCTACCCGCACGGAGGTTGACACTGACAGACTGCCAAAAGGCATCTGTGTTTTCCGGTTCAACGTCAAGGCATGATAAATCATTGGTGTCGCTGATATTTTTTTCGTATGCTTCCCGAATTAACTCAATAGGCCAGTATTGGACTGCGTTAGCCGCGTAGTCCAACATCTGCGCTACGACCTCACGGCGAAGCCTTGTATCTGTGCTGCGTTTCACTTCAACGAGGGTCGGTATTGCATCTTGGTCGATGAAGAGATGGTCGAGATACCACTGCGTTCCGCCATCTTGTTCCGCAGGAACGCCCATCTCACGCGATATAAGCAACCATTTCCGAGGATTATCGGGGTTAATCTGGTCGCCTGCCAGAATATCAGGGTGCTTTTCAATCAGGCTTTGAAAAAAGTCCTCATTTGAATATTGCGATTGTGTAAGGGCGGTAAGTTCGCCACTGTCTTTTAGTACAAAAATCTTGCCGGCCATGTCAACAACCCCCTGCTAATAATACATCTCAATGTATTTGTAAGCCTTATTAAAGACATCATTATCTTTGATTTTGTATTTAATCCACACGACGCTCCGCAAAGCCTTTGTTACCTCTTGCTTTCCGGCGGTGGTGTTTTGCCAGCCGTCAAAGCGAACAATTTTCACAATGGCGTCAATGTCGCTTACTATCCGCTCGACGATGATGGGCGTACTGTCATTTTTGATGCTATTAAAAAGCTCGGTCAGCGCGGCCTTGCCCTTGTCCAATTCTTCCTCCGGCACAACTTCCTTTTCCGCCTGCGCCGCTTCTTTGGCAAGTTCGAGGAGCATTTTCAGAAATTCAATGCTCGTTATCAAACCCTGCTCATGTTTCTCACGAAGTTCTTCGAGCCGTTCACCCAGCCTTACAAAGCGCGGCTCTCCGCCGTGCTTGCGGATCCTGGCGACAAGATCAATTTCGAGTTCCTTTACACGTTTTTTAGCATCCTTGTTATGCTCAAAAAACTCATCTATCAGATCTGCTTCCAGCTTCAAGATTTCCATATCCTCACGGACGGATTCAACAGTTACGTTCTGATGGACAAGTTCTATTGTCTTCGCACCAAGAGCCGCCCATATCAGCCCGCCACGGTTGTCGGCAGGCTTAACTGACTCATACACCTTTGTCAGCCACAAATAATCGGATTTGTGCGGCCCGAGGAACGGGTCAGGAGACAAAGCTTCCCACGCCCGATTCAAAACACGATAATCCGCGCCGAAGGCGTCTTTTTCATTATTGGTTGGAAGGGCTTCCTGCGCGGCCATCAACCCTTCCCAACCTTCTACGGTGCGGTCAACGCCTGGGAAGTAGGAAAGGCATTTGTCCATAAGGGCAGGTAATTGTCTCTTTACCTCGGCAATGTTTGTGATTACCTGCTGAACATTTTTTTCGTCGAAATCGAGGGCTTTCGCAACGTCATCGAAAATACCTATGTAATCAACTATCAAGCCATGAGACTTTTCTTGTCCATAGACGCGGTTTGTGCGGCATATGGCTTGCAGCAGAGTGTGATCCTTCATAGGCTTGTCTAGGTACATAATCTGTAAAATTGGCGCATCGAACCCAGTGAGCAGTTTCGCCGTAACTATAACAAGCTTCAGCGGGCTACCCGGCTCGCGGAAATAATCAAGTAGCTTGCCTTCGGCATGGCGGTCACGGCGGAATTCTTTGTATTTGCCTTCCTTATCGTTATTGGTGTCCATAACGATGGTTGTGGCATCCTCGCCCAAAAGTGAATCTAATTCCTTTTTATACAATAGACAGCACTCACGATCATAACAAACCACTTGGCCCTTAAAACCATTCGGCTCTATTTTGTCGCGGTAGTGCTTTACTATATGGCCGCAGACTTTACGGATGCGCTCCGGCGACTTCATAATCGCCTCCATTTTTACCCGCCGAGCCAGTTCAGAGCGTTCGTCACTTGTCAAGCCTTCGGTCATTTCATTAAACGCGGCGTCTACTATGTCCTGATTGACATGCAAATCCACCGGCACAGCCTCGAAGTGAAGAGGCAGCGTTGCGTGATCGCGGATGGAGTCCGAGAATGAATAGCGGCTCATATACCCGCTCCTATCCTCAGTCGCGCCAAAAGTAAAGAATGTGTTTTTATCCGTGCGGTTAATCGGCGTTCCTGTAAGACCGAAAAAGAAAGCATTGGGCAAGGCCATTCTCATTTTTTCGCCGAGGTCGCCTTCCTGCGTCCGGTGCGCTTCGTCAACCATTAAGATGATATTATCACGCGGATTCAAAACGCCATCCACTTCGCCAAATTTGAATATCGTCGTAATAAGGATTTTTCGCATATCACCTTTGAAGAACGATTCCAACTCATCTTTGCTGCCCGCGCTTTGTAAATTCGGGATGTCGCTGGTATTAAATGTGGCGGTAATTTGGGTTTCAAGATCAATCCGGTCATCCACTATAACAACGGTCGGATTTTTAAGCTCCGGCATCATACGGAGCTTTTGTGCGGCAAATACCATGAGCAGTGACTTTCCGCTTCCTTGGAAGTGCCATATCAAACCTTTTTTAGGATAGCCGGCCTTGACGCGCTCGACAATCAGGTTAGCGCCTTCATACTGTTGGTAGCGGCAAATCACTTTGTATTTGCGGAATTTCTTATCGGTTGCAAACAGCGTGAAAAACTGGAAAATATCCATGACGATTTCTGGCCGGATCATTGCCGCAGCGCTACGGTTCACATCAGCCAGTGTACCCTCGCTTTTGTTCTCCGGAGTATGCCACGGTCCCCATAAATTAATTGGCATATTTACGGAGCCGAACCGATAATGCTTGCCCTCGCTGGCAAAGTTAAATATATTCGGCACAAACATTTGCGGTATGCTTTTCTCATATGCGGAAATATCGCCGGCACCATCCAGCCACGTTACCGCGTTGCGTGTAGGCGTTTTCATCTCGCCGACCGCCACGGGGAAACCGTTTATGAGTAGGACTATATCCAGCCTCTTGCCGCCTTCTTCTTTTGGGAACACCCATTGGTTTGTGACGATATAATCATTTTGCTTTAAGTCTGTTCCAGTTTCGAAAAAACGTATGGGAATTATGCGACCATCCTTGCCGAACGGATATGAGTTCTCCTCGAAGATCATCTTTTTGAATTGCTCGTTTTGCGTTACGAGATTATGTGGCTGCACAGACAATATGACGGCGCGAAGCTTATATATTACATCATCGGCGTACTCTGGCCTCGCAGCAATCTCAGGATTCAACCGGATTAGCGCATCACGCACCATCGGCTCCACCATCACATCGGCTTGAGAACGCGGTAAATCCTCGGCGGGGACATGCTTCCAGCCGTTCTTGCTGATGGTATCAATGAGCATTTGCTCAAGGTCGGATTCGTAAAACATA
>WRLK01000009.1:39594-67128 GCA_009777635.1 Oscillospiraceae bacterium
CTGCTCCATCTGATGATTGTCAAGGTGCGAGAGCATTTCCTGCTCAATGTCATTGATAAGCTGGTTTTCCATTTTGATTTCCTCCTAAATTTATTTACGATATAGGAGGAAACCCACCCTTAGCCGAGGTTTTCCCGTATGAGGGATTTATATGTTGCCTCCAGCTCGTCGATGGTACGTTGTAATTCAAATTTTGATTTGTCGGCTTGGCGGACGAAATCGGCGAAGTGGGTTTGGAGTTCGAGCGGGGGGACAATCACTTCCAATTCCCGCAGTGTTTGCAAGTTAATATTCTTCTGTGCGGATTCAGGTGCTTGTTCTTCGAGCAGCTTTTGGAAAAATGAGAACCAGAAAAGTATGAAAAGCTGATTCGTCTTTTTACCTGCTATGAAGCCTACAACACTATCAGGGAAACAAGCATCAAAATCTAGTATAGCTGTTTTAGCGATATTTGCTGCTATGGTTATGCAGAGCGTTCCTTTCGGCCACATTTTGCTTTGTTGGAAACCAATCTCCGAATAAGTTGCCGTATAGTTTGTAAGATATAGGTCTGCTGCTGCAATTTCACCCGTCTGAATCAGAGGATAGACACCGCCAAGTAATTCTGGAGCATTGCGAGGGCGGTGTTTTGATACCCCTCGATTAAGTTCGCCAACCTCTTTCAATGTCATTGTTGGCCACTTTTTTTCGTTCGTCACCGGGTCCCCAAACATCTCTACAAACCTCGATTTGACAAGCTCATCAGTCGTGGAAATCAACTTTTTATAGGCTTCTCGCGTAGCATTCGCCGCCCACAGCAATTCGGCGAGCTTGCGTTGCTCAGTAATTGAGGGAAGGTCAAACTCATAACGCGCCAAATCTGAAAACAAAATGTAGGGATTGGTTGAGCCTTTTGAATTGTTTATCGAAAATTTAGTGAACCGCTCTGAATACATCAAAAAGGGTAGTAATTCTTGTAAAAAAACATCATTGTCTTTTGTTTCTAATACAAATGTGGTATTGGCAGTAACACCATCGAAGTCAGCAACAGCTACCTTCTTCAAGTATGTACGCCGTGAGCCATAAAGGATTTGCCCTTTTTTGAATACACGAATAAACGCCGGTCCCGGTTCGGGTGGTTCGGAAAACATACCTCGACGCAGTATTCGCAGCTCCTCAGTATCCATGTGGTCGCCGGCAACATAAAAGTCATACGGATTATTAGTGCGATCTACATTCACTTTTACGTCTCTAACAACATCGCCGAAGCTAACCTTATTCATCAGATGTACCCCCCAACAACGCTTTCAAATCCTCATACGCCAGCCGCATATCAAAGGCCGCATCCAGCCATGAGGCGGCGCATTCGGCTACCGGGCGCGAATCTACTGCTTCCTCGCCGGAAGATTCCCGGACATATAGCGGGATTGACAGCGACCAGCCGTTTTGCTCCGCGTCGGCGATTGTGATTTTCTGAGCAAAACCCTCCACTGTCATATATTTTTCATAAGCATCAGCTATCTTTTTTATATGCGCGTCGTCCAGCCAGCTTTGAGCGCTTTTGCGCGTGACCTCGTTAATGGCGTTTATCAAAAGGATTTGCCCGCGCCTGTCCGGGTGCTTTGACCTTCGGCATATGATAATACACGCCTCCATCGGCGAATTGTAAAACAGGTTTGCGCCCAGCCCAATCACACATTCCACCATGTCGGAGCGTATAAGCTTCTCGCGCAAGGCGGATTCCTCGTTGCGGAACAATACGCCATGCGGAAAAAGGATGGCGCAGCGGCCTGTGTGCTGGTCGAGGCTTTTGAGGATATGTTGAAAGAAAGCGTAGTCCGCGCGTCCTTGTGTCGGCGTTCCGAGAAAATTGCGGCCGTACTTATCGGCGGCGAAGGCTTCCCGGTTCCATTGGTTTATAGAATACGGCGGATTGGCGACAATCATATCGAATTGCTGCAACTGCCCGTTTTCAATGAACGCCGGAGCGGTCAGCGTATCGTCGTTGACGATTTGAAAGTCTTTGACACCATGCAAAAACAGATTCATCTTGGCGATGGCCGAAGTCAGCGCGTTAATTTCTTGCCCGTATATCTTGACGTTGCGCCACTCCTTGTCCTGCGTTTTGAGGTATGC
The DNA here is from genome assembly GCA_009777635.1 of Oscillospiraceae bacterium. Lineage (GTDB taxonomy): Bacteria > Bacillota > Clostridia > Oscillospirales > Ruminococcaceae > WRAV01. Next base: position 41,710 of record WRLK01000009.1, read on the forward strand.
AATCGCCGAAATAAGCATACCGGCGCTACCGCAGGTCGGATCGTATATCGACTCGCCAGGCTGGGGTTTAAGCATTTCGGTCATTAAATGCACGACGGTACGATTTGTGTAAAACTCCTGCGCCGTGTGGCCACTGTCATCGGCGAATTTGCGAATCAAATATTCATAACCTTGTCCAAGCTCATCCTCCGGGCAATTCTCTATGGATAGCGTCAAGGTTGAAAAATGCTCTATCAAATTCTTGAGCAGTTCATCGGGCAGACGGTTCTTATTGGCCCACGCGCCATCGCCGAAAACGCCGGACAACTTTTCGGTATTGGCCCGCTCTATGGCCCGGAAAGCATTAATGATAGCGACACCGACATTTTCATGGGCCTCGCGCACATCGCGCCAATGGGAACCTTTCGGCACGGCGAAGCGGTGATTTTCGGGAAAGTCCAATGCTTCTTCGTCGCCGTATTCCGCGAGAACAGCGGCACATTCTTCGTCGTATACGTCGCTGATCCGCTTGAAAAAGAGCAACGGGAATATGTATTGCTTGTAGGAACCGGCATCTATGTGCGTCCGAAGAAGGACAGCGGAGTTCCAGAGGTAACTTTTCAACTCGTCGAGGGTAATACGTTTACTCATTGACATACCCTCCTTCCGCCAACAGCTTTTTGAATTTATCTTCAGCGGCTCGGGCGGTTTCCAGGGCGGCAAAAAACTTCACCCGAACCTCGGCAGGCGACACGGTTTCCTTCGCTGCCTTTTCAATATACCCGCTGACAGAAAGCAAATAGTCCTTGCTGCGAATATCATCAAGCGTTGCAACTTTCACTTTTTCAAGTGCGTCAATATAGTCGGCACATAAACTATATACCTTTTCAATATCCTGTTCGGTCATTATGTTTTGTGCCCGCTGTGCCGTGTAAATCCCGGTAGCATCCACAAGGCAAACTTTCCCGATATGTGCAGCGGGCTTATTGTTATTCAGAACAAGGATGCACGCCGAAACGCCGGTGGAGTAGAACACCCCGCCCGTGAGCGTTATAACATATTCGAGCTTGTCCGATTCAATCATTGCCTTGCGGATGCCGCCTTCTTTACCGCTGCGGAACAACACACCCTGCGGCAATACGACAGCCAATCGACCATTCTTTTTATCCATCGACTTAACCATGTGCTGAAGCCATGCAAAATCGGCGTTGCTGTCCGTGGGGCTTCCCCATAAATTACGCCCGTATACATCGCTTGAAAACTGTTCCGCGCCCCATGCTTTCAAGGAGAACGGTGGATTGGCAATAACACAGTCGAAGGTCTGCAATTCACCCCGATACAAGAAGTTAGGGGAGCGGAGTGTATCTCCCTGCGAGATATGGAAATCCCGCGCTCCGTGGAGAAAGAGGTTCATGCGGGCAATCGCGGAGTTGGCGAGGTTCTTTTCCTGCCCGTAAATCCGGCCATATGTCTGCTTGTCGTCGTCCATATACCGGATGGCTTCAATCAGCATTCCTCCGGTGCCGCAGGCGGGATCATAGACAGTTTCCCCGGCCTTGGGAGCGAGAAGCATTACCAACAGCTTGACGATAGTGCGGGGCGTGTAGAATTCGCCGGCATTCTTCTTTGAAAGGTCGGCAAATTTTTTTATCAAATATTCGTAGGCGTCGCCCATCACATCGGCGGAGTAGTTTTCGTTTCCGACCTTGATTTTAGACATATGCTCAACAAGGTCTTTGAGCCGTTCATCAGACAGCTTGCTTTTATCAGTCCAATTCGCGTCGTCGAAGCTGGAGAAGACGCCAAACAAGGTATCGGGGTTCGCGCGCTCAATTCCTGTCATGGCGTCAACAATGGTCTTACCAATATTCACATGCGCGTTCCGAACATCATTCCAATGACATTCATTAGGAATAATGAAACGATGGTTTTCGGGAAATGCGGCGTATTCTTCATCGCCGCCAGATTCTTCAAGTGCCTTTACGGTCTCCTCGTCGTATACATCAGATAAACGCTTGAAAAATAAAATCGGCGTGACATAGCTCTTGTATTCATCTTGATTGATTGGCCCACGCAGGATATTACAGGCCCCAAATAAATGACGGAATAGCCGCTCACTTGTCGTTTCCTCATGCGCCGGGAGCGAGGCTTCGTAATCCTCGTCAGCGGCCAGCAAGGACATCTGCATGGATTCTTCGCGGGACTTTCCCTTAACCGCCCGCTTGCGTCCGTTTATTTTTACAGTATTTGCCGCCACGGTTTTTTCAAACGCGGGGGAATAGGCATTTTCAAAATCATTAAGTATATTCAAAAGCCGCTCGTCAAGGAATGTTAGCGCGTGCTTGCGTATTTCGGTAGGCACTCCGTAATATGCCTCGGCGATGGCTCCGGTGATGGCTGCGAGGGTGTCGCTGTCACCGCCGATAGAGATGGCATTACGAATTGCGTCTTCAAAGCCCGTTGATTCAAGAAACGCCATAATTGCCTGCGGTACAGTATCCTGGCAGGTTTCGTTGAATTGATAGTTGTCCCGGATTCCGTCCAGAGTGAAATCCATGGGATAATAGTGTGTATTCACATAGTCGCGGATTTCGAGGATATTTTTACCATTACGCGCTAAAAACACGCAGACAGCGGCAGCCTCAGCACCTTTTAACCCTTCGGGGTGATTGTGGGTAACTTCTGTCACCTTACGGGAAAGCATGATTGCTTCTTCAAGGCTTTTCGCTGCGAACCCACAAGCGGACACGCGCATAGCCGCTCCATTGCCGAAGCTGTTATATGGCCCCATATCATCAGAATACATCCACTGACGGAACATGCCACCATAACCGCTGTTAGGATATGGCCTGCCGACCTCGCGCATATTTTCAACGGCACGTTTGCTCAATATATCAATGTCACCTTTCGCTTCAAGAATAGCCTTTGCAACGGCAAGCGTCATAATGCTGTCGTCTGTAGCCTCGCAGCGATAGGTGAAAAAATCAAATTCTTTTGTTTTGATGTTGTTCCACTCGAAGCGTGAACCAACAATATCGCCGATTATTGCTCCGAGCATGGTTTCACCTCTTTTTTTGATTTATCACCGCTCGGCTTTCTACGGGCGTCTGTTGGTTTTTCCGCATCCGAGGGGATAGCCCATGCGTTACCAAGTCTATATACACCAGCAATGCGGCCTTGTTCGCATAGCACTTGTACGCGGCGATCTGTGATCCCCCATTTCGCGGCGGCTTCTTTTGCAGAAATATATTCCATACTCTTCCTCGATTCCGACAATGGTGAGCAGCAACATTCCAATTATATACGAAGCTCCGAACAATAGCAAGATGAAAAATGGTATTACAAGCCCGCTATACAGCTTTAATAATAAGACGGGAGCGGAATCACACCGCCCCTGCCGCTTCATGGCATCCAGCTTCATTTTGTATGACCTCGCCTTCTCGCTGGGCAGGATTACCTCGCGCTGAAGGTTCGCGTCCACCATCGCTATGATGGCTTCATCATGGGTCATATCCCTAATGATACACGGCAGCGTATCCAATCCCTCCAACTCACAGGCCAGCCTGCGCCGATGCCCACTCACCAGCTCGTAACGTCCATCATCCTTCCGCCGGACGATGGCCGGGGTCTGCACATCAAAGGCTTTCACGCTTTCAGCCATCGCCATCATAGACTCGTCCTGCTTCACTTGAAAGGGATGCTCCGGGAATGGGTCTATCTCGGTCAATGGTATCTCCTGTACCTTTTCGCGTTTGGCGTCGTCACGGTCCGCCTGCGTGGAGAACAGGCTGTCGGCAGGAGGCAGGTTAAGCGCCGGCAATTTCTTAGGCATCGGCTAACACCTCCTCCGTAAACGCCGCGTATGCCTGGGCGACCTTGCCGCCCTTATCATAAGCGAAGATACTCTGGCCGGCGGCGCTGGTCTCCGCCGCACGGACGGCAATCGGGATCTGCGTCTTGTAGATTTTCAGCATATCACCATACTGCTGCCGCAGGGCGTCCGCCGTTGCGCGCGCCAGATTGGTACGCATATCGGCCAGCGTCAGCAGAACGCCGTCTACTTGCAGGGTCGGGTTTATCTGTTTCCGTACCTTGCCGATGGTCCGCATGAGCTGCGTCATGCCCTTTGCCGGCAAATGCTGCGCCTGCACTGGGACGATTACGCTGTCGGCCGCTGCCAGCGCATTGATGGTCAGCATAGAGAGCGACGGCGGGCAGTCGATGAGGATGAAGTCGTAGTCGTCCTTGATTTTGCCGAGGTAACTTTTCAAGACAAATTCCCGACTCATGGCGTTTACAAGAGTCATCTCCATGCCCGACAATTCAATGCTCGACGGAATCAGGTCTACGCCCTCGGCGTGGTGCAGGATGGCGCCGCGGTGGTCGAAGTTCTCCTCGTTGATGGTATTCTCCATGATGTCCGCTAAAGTAATGGGCAGGGCGTCGTTGTCCGTCCAGCCCAACGCGGTGGTCAAGTCGGCCTGGGGATCGGCGTCCACGAGGCAGACTCTTTTTCCCTGTAGAGCCAGCCCGACGCCGAGGTTGGCCTAGGATAATCCCAACGCCCGGGTTCTTTGCTTGGCAGCCCCTTCAAAGACGACGCCGTTGATTACAGCCATTTGAACGGGGTGCAGCAGCTTGAGAAGCCAAATGGCGAACCGGTACTTTGCCATGCCGATGTGGTTGACCGCGCCGATGACGGCGTTTGGCGCATCCGGCTCCGCGGCGATTTTGAAGACGGCGGAGATGTCAGCGAGCATGGAGAGTCGGTGCTGTTGTGACCACCAGCCTATGATGCCGGTGGGTTCTTTGACCGCTGATATGACGGTGTTGGTCTGGGCAACCATGCCCGCGAGTTCGATGTCGGTAATTGCCATTTCAAAGCCTCCTTACATAAAATTAGCGAAGCCCCGCCAGTTACGGCAGGGCTTCTATCTAATAGAATAATATATAATTGAACTATTGATAATCGACACCAGCATCCGGCAAAATATGATTAAGGGAAAATACGCTCTATCGAAATCGCGGACAAGCTATATTTGCTATATCACTTCCATATCACTATTTCACTTGACAAAAGTGATATGAAGTGATATGATTGTGAAAAAGTGAAACATAGGTGAAATAATGCGCGAAGATAACAATGTTGAATACAAGCGGGAATATACCGCCGACATAAAGAAAGAGGTCATGGCCTTTGCCAATTCAGACGGCGGCGTAATATATGTCGGACGCGACGATAACGGGAATCCTTATCCATTGGCTGATCTGGAGGAAACCTTGACACAAATTACAAACAGCATCCGTGATGGGATTTCTCCTGATGTGACAATGTTTGTGGGATATGAAGCCAACGAGGGCGGTATCGTCATAACGGTGCGCGAGGGAACCCACAAGCCGTACTTTCTTCCGGAAAAAGGGTTGAAGCCATCCGGCGTATATGTGAGGCAGGGCTCATCCAGCGTTCCGGCCAGTTTTGAACAAATCCGCGAAATGATTAAGCTGACCGACGGCGACAAGTTTGAAACTGCCCGTTCCTTAATCCAAGACTTGACATTTAAGGAAGCCTCTGAAGAATTTGAACGCTGCGGCGTAGCTTTCGGCGAAAATCAAATGAGGACGCTTGGCATCGTCGGCACGGATGGCCTATATACCAACTTAGGACTGTTATTATCCGACCAATGTACCCACACAATCAAATTCGCCGTGTTCAACGGCACAAAAAAAGGCGAGTTCAGAACCCGCAAGGAAATTGAAGGATCACTTCTGAAACAAATGCGTTCGGCCTTTGATTTTCTAAACCTAACAAACAATCTTGCCGCAGCTGTAACAGGACTCGACCGCGTGGAACAATTCGATTATCCTGAGATTGCCGTGCGCGAAGCAATGCTCAATGCGATTGTTCACCGAGATTATGGATTTTCCGGCAGTATCATAGTGAACCTGTACGATGACCGTATAGAGTTTGTGTCGCTCGGTGGCCTCATGCCCGGCCTGAAAGCGGAGGATTTGTTTGTGGGTGTTTCCCAACCGCGCAACGAAAAGCTGGCGAATGTCTTTTACCGTTTGAAACATATAGAAGCGTATGGCACGGGCTTGCGGCTCATCATGCAGTATTACGAGGATTTCGAGGTAAAACCGGAAATCACCGCGACAAACGGCGCGTTTTCCTTGACGCTGCCAAACATGAACTACGCCCGCCCGCTTCGTGCGGTTCACCAGACTAAGCCGCAGCATAAGGCTGTTCTGGAGCATCTGAAAAACAACCCTTTTATTACCAATGAGATTGTCCAAGAGGTACTTTCCGTGAAACAGACACGGGCGTACACCATCATCCGCGAAATGGTGAATGAAGGTTTAATTACGAAGCGCGGCACCGGCAAAGAGGACAATGAATATACCTTAACCGATAGCAAATAACAGACGCGGTGCCAAAAAAATGCAAATGAACTTCGAGCAGGGAGATGTGAAAAATTGATAATTGCTACAAATTGCTACACTAATTCCAAATCGAGATTTCACAAATCCCTTTCCACAAGGGCTTTCGCGGGTTTTTTAGGGCTTGAGAGCACATCCTTGGTAAGGATGAGGTAACGGGTTCGACTCCCGTCATCAGCTCCAAAGCTCCCTTTAATGCAGCGGTTTCCCGGCTTTTGCGAGGCGGGAGGCCGCTAATATTTTGCTCTTTTCAGCTAACCGGGGCATTTTTGCAGTTTGCATATAGTTACAACCTCTTTGTATCTTTATGCTTCGATCTTTTCTCGTTGCTAACAATCCAGCTAACAACCAAAATGTTTCGCATGGCTATGCTTTAGGTGCGCCAACCGCACCGGAGAGCAATAACTGCAAGATTTGCCGGGACAATTCAGGGTTGCTTTGAATCGCCTGTAACACCATGCTGGTATCCTCACTGCTTGGAACAGGCTTATTTTGAGTTGCTCGTGAGGAGTTTCTGAGGGAACTCTAAGCTTTGTGAGCCATAGCAAGTAAAGGTTCATTTGCACAAAGTCTTCGAAATATAGTCGGTGAAACTCCGATTTCCTTCTTAAATACTCTGCTAAAATAATTGTAATCAGGCAATCCAACCATGATAGCAATTTCTGAAACCCGCAGATTACTCTCTCTTAGAAGTTGCTTCGCTCTATCCATACGATGCTTTAGGAGTAGTTCTGTAACGGTCATATTGTAGTCCAATTTTATGGTTGAACATAAGCTTGTCTTCCCGATTTCAAATTTACTTGCTAGGGAGGAAAGAGATAATGGCAGACTTAAATTTTCCAGCATATATTCTTCAATACGCTTTGATAGCGGATCACTTTGGTTGCGAACATAATTGTTTAGCCATATATAATTGGCTAAGGCTTGTAATATATGTGCGCTGGCCTTTAACTGTTCAATACCTATTACCGAAAGTTCGCCATAAGCAATTTCCAGCTTTGTAAAGTCCAATGGTATTGATTGTACATTGTGGTAAATATCCTCCCATTTTCTTTCGTTAAGATCTTTCAGTTTAAACTGGCCAAGCATTATATAGCCTATAGATTCTTCAGCTAAGTTCCCGATTGGTATAAGCATCTCCGTTAGACCGGCATGGCATTGGTAAAAATATGGTTCTTTATTGCGTTTGGCATTCAGAAATGCATCATTGTTACTCTTTATGCAATTATTGCTGCCTTCCTTTGTCGCATTCATAAGTTCGCAAAAGGTTGCATGCCGATTCGGATATGAATACAAATTTTTTTGCTTTGTATCGAATAATGCTATGCGTATCGGCACAATAGTATAAAAGTCTTTTAAAAGACTAACCATTTTGGGTTGATTCCAGAGTATGCTCATTTTGATTGGCCTCCAAATATATAATTACAGATTATTTAGTGAAAAACGAACAATAATGCTAGTATATGTTCATTATATACTATTTTTTAAATTGTTACAAGATTATATTGAATATTATCCTCATAGGATCAAGAAAAATAGAAAGGGTATTTCAAATGAAAAAAATACTGGCAATCACTTTATCTATTCTCATGCTTTTCACAATCACAGCCTGCGGGAACGGCGGCAGCGGTAGCACAAATGTGGGCAGTGCGGACATAAGTGCGGACAATACAGTAACTCCCCCGCCTGATTCCGATGGCGCAGAACTTAGCGGCACCATTGTTGTTTGGTGTTGGGACCCTACGTATAATATCTTTGCCATGGACGAAGCCGCAAAAATCTATAGAGAAATAAACCCCAATTTTGATATTGAAGTCGTTGATATGCCAATGGACGAAATTCAAACTACACTTATCACCACCGCAGCTTCCGGCACGCTTAATAATCTTCCGGATATATTCCTTTTGCCGGATTACGCATTCCAAAAGAATGTTATCCAATTTCCGGAGATGTTCTTTGACATCACCGATAGCGGTATCCCTTTCCACGAATTTGCTTCTTCAGCAGTTGCAAATTCTGTTGTCGACGGAAGAAATTACGGTGTGTCTTTTGGTGCGGGAACTACCATATTCGCCGTACGCACCGACTATCTAACGGAAGCAGGTTTTACAGTAGATGATTTTACCGACATCACTTGGGGACAGTTTATAGAACTCGGAAAAGTTGTACTGGAAAAAACCGGCAGACCCATGATTAGCACCAGTTCGGGCGGAGACTTTATTTCGTTTATGCTTCAATCCGCCGGTGCAAGTTTGTTTCATGCTGACGGCACACCTAATATCGCAAACAACTCCACGCTTCATGATGCTATTAATACTTATCTTGAGCTTATTAATACCGGCGTGTTGCTTCAGGTCAACAATTGGGATGAATACACTACATCATTTATAAGCGGCGCAGTCACAGGAACAATTTCCGGTTGTTGGATTATTGGATCGATGCAAACTGCTCAAGATCAATCCGGTAACTGGGCTGTGACGAATATGCCCAGATTAGATATACCTGGGGGCACTAATTATTCAAATTTTGGAGGTTCAAGCTGGGCTATCAGCAGTAATTCTGAAAATGCAGCCCTAGCAATTGACTTCCTTAAGCATACTTTTGCCGGAAGCGTGGAATTCTATGAAAACATATTAGAATCTTCCGGTGCTTTACCCACTTGGCTTCCTGCAGGAACAAGTAACATCTATATGGAACCGCAGCCTTTCTTTGGAGGTCAGGCAATCTTTACTGACATTGTCGGATACACAGAGCATATCCCTGCTATCATTACCGGAGAATTTTGGTCTGAAGTTAGCGTAGCCGTGACGAATGCTGTAGTGAATATATTGGGAGGCGCCGACATAACCGTAGCGCTTCAAGAAGCTGAAGACACAGTTATATTTCAAATGGGGAGATAATTCGTTGTTTTCGATAAGCCGAACCTGATTTGTGTATATGTGATAATGATGGTAAGTTACCCATTGTAACTTACCATCATTGATAAATAGAGGGGGAAACGTTATGCATATACCTAATTCACACGCAACACGAAAGCCATTTCTGAGCTTAGAACGAAAACGAAGCTTATCTGGATGGGCGTTTTTGTCTGTAGCAGCGTGTCTGATTATATGGCTGAATTTTTATCCAATGGTGAGAGGTTTTATAATTGCATTGCATACAGGCGCCGGGGCAAATATGACTCTTTCAAATCCAATATACCGAAACTTTGCACGGCTCTTTGAAGACCCGCAATTCCGTCAGACAGTCTCCACCACGTTTCTATATCTAATCGTTCAAGTGCCGATTATGCTTGTGCTTGCGCTTATTCTTGCTTCAATGTTAAATCAACCGTCACTAAAAGGCAAGGCCATTTTTCGCACGGCCATTTTTCTTCCCTGCGCTGTTGGTCTTGTGGCATATGCGCTTATTTTTCGTCAAATGTTTGCACACGATGGGTTAATCAATTCAGTGCTTATCGGTATAGGGGTTTTTGAAACCGGACATAATTGGTTGAATTCTGTGTGGTCAGCCAGGCTTGTTATCATCATCGGTCTCCTGTGGCGGTGGACAGGTTTCGCCACGGTATTATACTTAGCGGGACTGCAAAACATCGACCGCTCCATTTACGAAGCCGCGAAAATAGATGGCGCCGGCATTTTTCAACAGTTTTGGAAAATCACCATACCACTGCTTAGCCCCATAATTCTATTGACGGCAATCATGTCCACTAATGGTACATTACAGCTATTCGACGAGTCAATGAATCTCACGGGCGGCAGGCCCGGTATGTCCACGATGACAATGTCACACTATATTTATCAAACCGCATTTGTGCACTCTCCGAATCTCAGTTACGCGTCGGCAATGTCTTTTGCTATCTTTATATTTGTGGCAGTGCTTGCCCTTATTCAAATCAAGGTAGGCGATAAGCGATGATAAAGCGAATTATTTCAAGGTTTTTCATGTATGCTTTTCTCTCTGTTGCGTCTTTCTTATCTGTGTTCCCTTTGTATTGGACTGTTGTTTCAGCTACCAACTCAAGCTCGGATATCATAAAAGGCTCTTTGTTGGCGGGTACACATTTATTTCAGAACTTTTATCATTTGCTTGAGCTATATAACTTAAGCACAGCACTTATGAACTCGACGTTAAATGCCGTTGTGCTCACTGTCGCTTCAGTTATAATATGCGCAATGGCTGGCTATGGCTTTGAAGCTTTCCACAGTAAAGCCAAGGATAAACTGATGAGCATCCTATTGCTTTCGATGATGATACCGTTTGCCGCTGTAATGATTCCGTTGTTTCAGCTAACGGCTAATATGGGGCTGCTTAATACGACAATCGGCTTCATATTGCCTTCTTTATCAACAGCATTTTTAATATTGCTTTTTCGTCAAAGCACACGCTCCTTTCCGTATGAAATGATTGATTCAGCGCGAATAGACGGATTAAATGAGATTAGTATCTTTTTTCGCATATTCATGCCAACAATGAAATCTACATTTGCAGCTGCCACCGTAATCACTTTTATGAGTGCTTGGAATAGCTATCTTTGGCCTTCAATCGTTTTTAGAGGAGACCCGTCAGCTTTTACGATGCCTATGCTTATCGCTCGTACTATCGCGGGTAATGTAACTGACCATGGCGTTGTTATGCTTGCAGCACTGATTGCTACGATTCCTACCATAATAATATTTTTCTTCCTTCAAAAATATTTCGTGGAAGGTATTGCGGGATCTATAAAATAGTCGTAAAACCCAAATGGCAATTAATACGAGCAAATCGTTTTGCCCAATATTTTTAATTTTGTTAGCGGAAAGGATAAGAAATACATCTATGGTTAATTTTAACGTTGATAATTGGATGCAAATTAAGGAGACATATGGAAAATGGTGGAACAATAAACTGGAATCGCCAATTCTGCCTATGATTGTCCGTAAGGATTATTCGGGGTCTAAACCGAAAGCGCCAATACTCTCGCAAAAAACCTGTACAGATTTCTCATGGAGCGCAACCGAAATTATTGAGGCGCTGGATTATTCATTATCCGGCGAGGAGTATTATGGCGGCGCGTTTCCCCTTATCAATTTTGAAAGCTTTGGTCCGGGCGTTGTCGCTGCGTTTTGCGGTGCAGAGTTGGATAATACTTCCGGTAACGTATGGTTTAACAATACAAATAAATTATCAATTGAGACTATGCACATAGAATATAATCCAAATAATAAATGGATTACAAGAATTAAAGATATATACCATGCAGGCAACAAAAAATGGAATGGCAATGTAATTATGGGCATGCCCGACTTGGGTGGTATATTGGATATTGCTGCAGTCTTTTGTGGTGCTGAGGACCTTCTAATGTACCTATATGATGAGCCTGATGAAATTAAACGCCTCTGTGCAGAAATTCAAAAAGCATGGTTTGCCGCTTACCATGACCTTATGGAAATACTGGGAGAACATACCAATGGTTATACTGATTGGTCTCAGGTGTATAGTGAAAAACCATTATATATTTCACAAAGCGATATTACCTATATGATAAGTACAGATATGTTCCGAAAGTTTGTTCTTGGTGATTTGCGTTATGCTTTTAGAAAAATTGATCATAATATCTACCATCTTGATGGCGTGGGACAACTGTCGCATTTAGATGATATACTGGAAATTGATGGGCTAAACGCTGTTCAATGGGTGGCTGGTGCGAGTGAACCATCTGCTTCCCATTGGATAGAGGTATATCAAAAGATAAAAAGCAAAAATAAGAGTTTGTTCCTTACATATGGCGATTTCTACGACCTAAAAATTATTGTTGAAGCCGTTGGATGTAGAAATATATATATGCCTCTTGGAGTTCAGGATAAACAAAGTGCTATTAATATTCTCAATGAGGTGACTGGTTGGGTATAAAGCTTGGGAACCCCACGGCGTTACCATAGGATTACAGGCATTGCTGTCAGCAAAGGTCATGTTCATTATGGCAGTTGGCGCGAAGAAAGCCGATATTGTACGGAAGCGAATATTAGCAAGTAGACGGAGGTAAATATGAAACTACACAACAGAACGCCCGACATTGAGAACCTGTATGCGGTGCTCCGGCGTGAAGCGCCATCCCGCCCGACGCTCTTTGAGCTCTTTATGAACGATCCTCTGTACGAGGTCTTAACAGGTCAAAAAAGGCCGGAGCCCGATACATTAGAGTATCTTAGGTTTAGGATAGACGCTTTTGCCGCAGCAGGTTACGACTATACCACAACTAACGCTTGCGAACTGGACTTTAACCCAGGGAAATTCATACAAAAGGACACACGGTCGCTCAACGACAGCGCCTTTATTACAGATGAGGCGAGCTTTGAGTCATTTCATTGGCCGGATGTGGAGAAATGCGATTTTTCCGCGCTTGAAGCCGTAAAAGATTACCTCCCCGGCAACATGAAGCTCATGGTCATGGGGCCGAGCGGAGTGCTCGAAAACGTCATAGACCTTGTGGGTTATGACAATCTTTGCTTTATGCTTTACGAGGACGCCGATTTGGTTCGCGAAATATTTGATAACATCGGCTCCCGATTGCTTCAATATTACAAGATCGCTGCAGAATTTGACAGCGTAGGACTTATTATGGTAAACGACGACTGGGGATTTAATATGCAAACCTTACTGTCGCCAAAACATATGCGGGAATATGTGTTCCCGTGGCATAAAAAAATCGTGGATATGTCGCATTCTCACAAGCTGCCAGTTGTCCTGCATTCCTGCGGCAATCTTGAGGCAGTCATAGACGATATCGTCGAAATGGGCTACGACGGCAAGCATTCCTATGAGGACGCCATTTTACCCGTTGAGGACGCATATGAGCAATGGCGCGACCGCATAGCGATACTCGGCGGTATTGATGTAGATTATCTTATCCGTCGAACGTCCGATGAAATCACGGCTCGTTGCCGCGCCATGCTGGAACGAACCGCGCAATGCGGCGGCTGGGCGTTGGGCACCGGAAACAGCGTGCCCGAATATATTCCGCAAGACAAATATTTTACGATGATCAAAGCGGCGCTCGATTGTGCCTTTTAGGGATTGCGTAAAGTGAATAAAACGGAAACCCATTAGGAGGAATCATCCCGTGAGCGAAAAAGAACGCCTACGTCTGCGGAAATTAGCGAAAAAGCAGCTCGAACTGTCTGAAAGTGAGCGCAACAAACAACTCTATATAGATTGGGAAGCACATGGCCGAGCGGATGGTAGTAGCCGTCCGATGGTCACGGTCGAGCACGGTACTTTTTCAGAAGAGCTTATTGAGCCGCGGCTCCGCTGCGAATCGGAACAAGCCCGGGCGCTTGAGCGGATGCTCTTGGGCAACACCCTCAATTTTGAATATTTTAAGGACGATACCATTGTCCGCGGCTATATACCATACGAGAAAGGCTATCGGATGACCCCTTTCGGCTTGCAGGTAAAGTGTCAGGAAACAGGCGGGCTGGGGTATCACTATATCTCGCAGTTACATGACTTGGCGGATGATTTCCATCTGCTCAAAAAATCGACGTATCAAAAGTTCTCCCACGCAGGAGGTGAGGACGCGGAGCTGGTTCAGGATATACTCGGCGACATTCTTCCTGTGAAGAAAACCGGCGCGGCATGGTATATCAGCTTTCTGCAAGATATCGTGCACATCATGAGCACGGAGGACATGTTCATCGCTATGTCCGATGAGCCTGAGTTGTTTCATCAAATGTGCGGGATGCTGGCGGACGACCATATTGAATTGATGGAACGAGTGGAAAACAAGGGGCTTTTACGCCCTACAAACAGGGATGTTCATCTTTGTCAGGGTAGCATGTGCTTCACCTCCGACTTGCCGTCGGAAGGGGAAGAATTGAAAATGTCGCAGATTTGGGGTTATATGGACGCGCAGGAGGCTCAAGGCATATCCCCGGCTATGTACCATGAGTTTGTTTATCCGTATTACAAACGCATATCTGAGCGTTTCGGCTTGTTGTCGTACGGTTGCTGCGAAGCCGTGCATACTTTCTGGGAGGATATATCGCGGTTTGATAATCTGCGAAAAATTTCAGTATCGCCTTGGTGTGACGAAGCGTTTATCGGTCAGGCGCTGCAAGGCCGTAAGGTTGTTTACCTGCGCAAACCCAGTCCAAATTATTTGGGCGTAGACCGGATTCTGGACGAAGACGCGTTAAGGGCGTACATTCGGAAAACCGTGGAATTCGCTGCCGGATTGACGCTCGAATTTTCTCAGCGCGACGTATACACCGTCCATAAAGATTCTGGAAAAGTAGCGCGGTATGTCGAAATCATCCGCGAAGAATGTGAAGCGAAAAAGTAGTGCGGAATCACAATTTATATTTTGACCTTGTCAAAACGCGTTTCATAAGCGGCAATGACGGATGGGAACAGCCAAAATATCCACTGAAACACTGCCGAAGATATTCGGAAAAAGGGCGTATTAAGTATAAAGCAGTCTATTTTTACATTTTTCATTCATGAAAATCGTCATATTCCATAAATCTGCAACAGACGCATTGACAAGTGGCGGTAGTTAAGATAATATATGTTTATCGTTCCACATGGAGGCATTATGGCTAGTTTAACTGATGTCGCTAAAAGAGCCGGGGTATCGAAAACCCTCGTATCCCGCGTAATTAATAATCAAACAGGTGTAGGCAAGGAATCCCGAAAGAGGATTCTTGCCGCAATGAAAGAATTTAGCTATACTCCGAATGCTTTGGCCAGATCGTTGGTTCTTCAAAAAACCCAGACAATTGGAGTCGTATTGGATACCTTATGTGAGCCGTACTTTTTTCAATTGATCAGAGGAATTGAGGATCAAATTGCGAAATCCAGCTATGATGTGATTTTTTGCAGCGGCCACAACGACTATAACCAAAAGAACCGTTATATTCGTTTTTTTTCACAAGGCAGGGTTGACGGCGTTCTCCTCTACGGCAGCAACCTTAATGATATTGAAGTAATTGAACAATTATGCTGGTCCAAATTCCCGTTCGTAGTAATTGAGAACTACAGCGAAGAGATGGATATAAACAACATAGTTGTGGACAATGCGTACGGTTCAAAACTGGCGATTGACCATCTATATGAATGTGGCTGCCGACGAATATGCCATGTTACGGGTGACCTTAAAGTTAAGGCGTCACTTGACAGACGTGACGGGTATTTAAAGGCGCTGCAAAAAAAAGGCATTCCTCTTAGCGAAGCAATGGTGTTGGAAGCGGACTTTTCAACTCAATCAGGATATGATGCAATTTCTGCTTTTTTAAGCGATTGCGACGGCGACGCGATGCCTGATGCATTTTATTTTGGATCTGACGTTACGGCATTTGGCGGCATGAAAGCATTAGAGGAAAATGGTTATCGTATTCCCGGCGACGTTATGGCTGTCGGTTTCGACGATGACAGGCCTCCCCCGAATTTCGATTATGCGATTACGCCTTTAACTACCATAAGCCAGCCGTTATATGATATGGGTATGTCCGCCGTCGATATGCTGCTGGCAGAAATAGACGGCGCAGTCAGCCAAAAACAGAAACGAATCTTTTATCCCAGCTTGATTGTACGAAATACAACCGTTATAAAAAACAAGCAGCGTTAATGCGCCTGTTTTTTTATGGGATAAATGTGTAACGTTACACAACAAGGAGGTTCAGATATGGAAAAAATTAAGCTTTCTATTTTAGGGGCCGGAAGCTCGTATACCCCGGAACTGCTCGACGAGATAGCCGTTAATCAAGCGCAGCTTCCTGTAAAAGAAGTAATGCTGTATGACATTGATGCGCGCAGGTTGGAGATAATGACCGCTTTCTGTCAAAGGTTTGCGAAAAAGAGGGGGCTGCGCTTGGATATCAGCTCGACCACGAATCTCGATACGGCGCTATACGGCGCTGATTTTGTGGATACACAAATTCGGGTAGGCGGCAACAAGCAACGCGTGTTGGATGAAAAAATCCCGCTGAAATACCGTCTTGTAGGGCAGGAAACCACCGGAGCCGGCGGTATGATGAAAGCTATGCGCACAATTCCTGTCATGCTGCAAATTGCAAGACGTATAGAGGCGCTTTGCCCCGACGCATGGATTGTTAATTATACGAATCCAACCGGTTTGGTTACGGAAGCTGTGACACGTTACACAAAAGCGAGAATTGCAGGCTTCTGTTCAGGTGGCATCTTCCCGAAAATGTGGGCAAAAGAGTCCATGAACATAGCGTACAATCGTGTTCAATACGATTACGCAGGGCTTAACCATATGAACTTTATTGATAACATCACGATTGACGGACGACCCGTTACGCAGGATGAGTTTAACAAAATTGCTGCCTGCAACAATTCCCTTAATCCAAAATTAATAAGTTTATTGGGCGTGTTGCCAAGTCCTTACTTGCAATGGTATTACCAGACATCCGAAAAAATCCAAAAGGTGCTGGATTCTCCGCTTACACGCGGGGAAGAGGTAATGGCGCTGGAGAAAGAAATTTATGACGCATATGCCGATACGAATAGCAGCGACAAGCCTGCGGCTCTTACAAAGCGCGGCGGAGGCGGGTATTCCGAAGTCGCAATAGGGTTCGTGGGTGCGGTATATAACAACATTGATACGGAAATGGTTGTAAATGTTCCAAACAATGGGGCTATCAGCTTTTTGCCCGACAACGCCGTTGTAGAAATAGGCTGTCTTGTTAATCGGCGCGGAGTCTCGCCGATTCGGGTCGCAAAAGTTCCCGAGATGTGCTGGGGACTTATCGCCGCCGTCAAAAATTACGAGCAGCTGGCAGTTGAGGCGGCAGTTGAGGGCGATATAAGAAAGATGAAGCTTGCGTTGCTGGCGCATCCACTGGTTCATGAATACGAGCTGGTGGAAAAATTGGTGCCGGAATTGCTTGAAGCAAATAAGGAATATCTGCCGCAGTTTTCTTTTTAGGGGGACAACAAGTTGGGATACATATTGGGGATTGACCAGGGGTTCAGTAAAACCCATGTGCTGATCGGGGATGCCGATGGAAAAATCATAGGGTTCGGCAAAAGCAATGGCGCCATCCATTCCGATACAGGGCTGCGTTCCGCTGTGGATGCCGTGCGGCAGGCTGCTGAGTCGGCTATGCGGCAAGGAAATCTGAAAATGGATCAAATAGATGTAGTTGTAGCGGGAATGACCGGCATTGACTGGCCGGATGAGCCGGGAATCATGAAGGAAGCCTTGCATCGGCTGTTTAACACTGAAAACATCATTGTTGTCAACGATTGCATCATTGCATTAAGGGCGGAAATAAATTCCGGTCAAGGTGCTATCCTGTGCGCGGGCAGCGGACTTAATTGCGCGGTAAAAAAGGATGGGAATCTCGAACTCGTTTACGGATTTTATATCGACGATACATACCAAGGAGGCTCGTCTCTCGGAAAACAGGTTGTAAAAGCTGTTGTGGACGCGCAAATAGGGCTTGCCCCACAAACCATGCTGACCGGAATGTTACTGGAATATTTTATGGTTCCGGACGTTGATGCGTTGCTGCGCCGACAAGTAACGAGAGGGATTTCATCGAAAGAATACCTTTCCCTTCCGATTTTGCTCGAGCAAGCGGCGATGAAAAATGATGCGGTTGCCTTGGATATTTGGGCTGACTATGGTACGGGGATTGCGCAATATGTTGTTGCCGGTTTGAAACAGCTCGGAATATTGGAGCAACCTATACAGGTAGTGCTGTCCGGCAGCATTTTCAAATGCAAGGTGCCTTCACTGCGGGAGGGGGTTAGCCTCGGTATCCACCGCCGCGCGGTCAACGCGGTCATCATTGACGCCGTATATGAACCGGTCGTTGGCGCGTATCTGATGGGGCTCGATACGGTGTGGAATGAAATTCCTGCACATGTGATGCAGACTGTTACGTCGAATGCGGACTTTTTTGTCCGTGAGAAATAAATATTCATTTAAAGAGGTGTAGATCATGAAAATTAATTGTAAAAGCATTGTAAGTCTACTGGCTGCAGCCACATTACTGCTGTCGTTATGCGCCTGCGGCACATCCTCGGGCACAAACACAAACGCAAATGGGGCCGCCCCGGCACAGCAGGCCGCGAACGAAAACATTGAGTTATCCATATGGCATATCTGGCCCGATTCCACCAATGAAACAAATAAGATAATCACCGGTTTTGCGGAGCAGTATCAGAAAGAAAACCCGCATGTAAAAATCAATTTAGACGCCACCCAGCAAGATGAGTACCAACAGCGCAAGCTTAAAGTTGCCGCAGCAACAGGAAGCCAAGGCGATATATTTTACACATGGGCTCCTGGTTATTCTCGACAATTTATTGACGCCGGAGCCGTGCTGCCATTAGACGATTATTTTGCCGAAGATAAGACATATGACCGCATGTTGGACGGCGTTATGGATTATTTTATGTTTGACGGCAAAGCATACGGAATTCCTTGCAAGAACTGGGCCGGTGTTATGTTTTGCAATACCGAGTTGTTTGAGAAGTATAACGTGGAATATCCCGAAACATGGGATCAGCTTTTAACCGCCGTTAAGACATTCCGTTCCGAAGGGCTGACACCAATGGCGATGGGCGGAAAAGATGCATGGCATATAGGTATGTATCACAACGCCATCGCCTTGCGCACTGCCGGTGTTCAATATTGTAACGACGCGCTTCAGGGCTTGGCTAGTCTGGATACGCCCGAGATCGTCGAATCCGCGCGGTTGATGAAGGAGCTGTCTGACGCGGGCGCGTTTATGGATGGCACCTTGGGCGTCACCTATGATGAAGCGCAAATGGAATTCTTTATGGGATTGGTTCCGATGTATTACAGCGGAAACTGGACATCCGGAGATGTAGATTCTGATGACAACGATGTGAAGGGCCTTATTAAAGTAATGCCCATGCCCACGGTTTCGGGAGGCAAAGGGGACGCCACCACGCATCTTGGAGGAGTGGCGGAAGGCTTTATGGTTAACTCCAACACCAAGCACCCCGACGAAGCGGTAAAGCTTGCGATTGCGCTCACGGAATATATGAGCCAGAAATGCTATATTATCGGAGACGGTCTGCCCGCATGGAAAATGGACGTAGATGAATCCGAAGTAAGCCCCACCCTCATTGAAATCAAAAAAATTATCAATGACGCCTCCGGTTTTGTGTTGGCGTGGGATACATTCCTAGAGGGTGCCGCTATTGATGCGCACTATAATCTGCTTCAAGCTCTTATTGGCGGCACGGTAACGCCCGAAGAGTTCGCACAACAAATGGAAGAAGCCAACAAAGCGCAAAAATCACAAGAATAATCTTTTGCGGCTATGTCCAGCCGGTCAATTCTTCACCGGTTGACCGGCTGCAAACGGAAAGGGAGGCAAACCATGGAAAAAGCTTTACGTGATAAAAAAGCGATTTGTTTCTTTGTTTTGCCGGCTCTGCTGTGGTTTGCCTTTATCGCATTGGTACCTATTCTGCAATCGGCATATTACAGTTTATTGAAATGGGACGGCATGACCGCTTCTGTCTTTTTTGGCTCCAGAAATTATTTGGAAATGATAACAGACAAGTTATTTCTCAAATCGGTGCTCAACTCGCTGATTATTGCGGGGGCTTCCGTGTTTATCCAATTGCCGCTCGCTATGTTGTTGGCGCTGATACTGCATTCCGGGGTGAAAGGTGAGGGCGCGTATCGCACAATCTACTTTATCCCTGTTATCATCTCCTCCACAATCATCGCCCAGCTGTTTATGAAGGTTTACCATCCGAGCTACGGCATGCTGAACAATGTTTTGGATGCAATCGGGCTGGGGCAGTTCAGGAACGAATGGCTGGCTAACGCCGATGTGGCTATGGGGGCGCTGCTGCTGCCTATTATTTGGCAATATATCGGGTACCACATGCTTCTGTACTATTCGGCGGCCAAATCCATATCCCCGGAAATCTTCGACGCCGCAAGGGTGGATGGAGCTACAGGCAGGCAGATCGCTTTTAATATCACAATTCCCCAAATCCTGCCTATGATTAAGGCTAGCGTCATCTTTGCCGTTGTCGGCTCGCTGAAAGCGTTCGACCTCGTATATGTATTGACGCGGGGAGGCCCGCTCCACGCCACCGAGGTTCCGACTACACTGATGTATAATGAGATTTTTGTTAAAAATCGATACGGATATGCCAGCGCAATCGCCATCTTTATAATCGTGGAATGTTTGGTGCTTACATTGGTCGTGGAAAAAATCTTCAAAAAACTGCAAGACTGACGGAAAGGCGGGATAGCATGAGAAAAACACTGACCAAGCTCAGCTCGAATTTTTTACTGCTGATGGTAGCCGCCGTGCAATTGTTTCCCTTGTACTGGATGCTCACTTTTTCACTCAAGGACAACAAAGAAATTTTTGGAGGAAACACCCTCGGACTTCCGCAAGTCTGGCAATGGGATAACTACACAAGTGTCCTTTCGCAGTCGCGAATCGGCTTTTATCTTCTCAACAGCCTGATTATCACCGCCCTTACAATCATGTTCACCGTCTTTTTGTCCGCAATGGCAACCTACGCCATTGTCCGGCTAAAATGGATGATGAGCAAGATTGTCTATTTTATTTTCCTCATAGGCCTGATGCTATCAATGCATGCGGTACTGCTGCCGCTTTTTGTCAATCTCAAACCGCTCCATAATACTTATTGGTCATTGGTGCTTCCCTATACGGCTTTTGCCATGCCTATGGCAATTCTCGTCATGGTAGGCTCGCTGGAAGGCCTGCCTAAGGAGATGGAGGAAGCCGCCTTCATTGACGGCGCCGGCATATATATGATATTCTTCCGTATCATTTTGCCTTTGTTACGCCCAATCATGGCTACTGTGGCTATCCTTACGTTTTTAAACAGCTGGAATGAAATGATGTTGGCCGTCACCTTTGTGAGCAATGACAATTACAAAACCATCACTGTTGGCGTTTTGGATATGGTTGGCAAATATTCAACTAAGTGGGGGCTAATTGGCGCAGGCCTTGTCGTCGCGACTATCCCTACCCTGCTGGTGTATATATTTTTAAGCAACAATGTGCAAAAAAGCTTTACCGCCGGTGCAGTGAAAGGATAAAATTATGATTACGAAAATGATTCCCAAAACAATTGTTTGCGAAGATTTCGCCGCAATGTCTCTGGAAAGCGCTAAATTGATGGCGTCTGCCGTGAAGGCGCGGCCGGATGCGCTGCTGAGTCTTGCCGCAGGAAATACGGCCATCGAAGCTTATCGCTGCCTGAAGGATATGGCGGACCGCGGTGAAATCGACTTTTCAAAAGCCAAATTCGTCGCGCTGGATGAGTGGCTGGATTTGAAAGATGAATCGGAAAACTGCATTTCTTTTATGTTTAAAAATTTTTACGGACCGCTCAAAATACCGCGGGAAAACATTACTCTATTTGATGTTCATGCCGATGATCTGCAAAAAGAATGCAGCCGTATAGATCAGGTGATATTTGATCATGGAGGAATTGATTTTGTGCTTTTAGGCGCGGGTATGAACGGTCATTTGGGTCTTAACGAGCCGGGTTCGGATTTTAACGGCTATACCAAGGTTGCGGAACTGGATCCGGTTACCATGCAGGTAGGACAAAAATATTTCTCAAAACAAACCGCATTGACGCGCGGTATTACGCTTGGCATCCGCCATTTCACGGAAAGCAAAAATGTTGTGCTGCAAATTGGTACCGCACAGAAGGCAGATATCGTTGAAAAGCTGTATCGCAGTGAACCTACGCCTAATATTCCTGCCACGGTTATAAAACAGATTCCCGGCGCAACGGTAGTCCTTGACCGGGACGCTGCGGCAAATATTACAGACCTTTTAGAAAAATAATAAAGTAAGGAGCGGCTTATGAGACATCGCCCCGAGAATCGTCTGCCTGATTGGAGGAATATTGCATCCGTTCTTGAAGGCGGGTGCCCCAGTCGCCCGACGCTATTTGAATTGTTTTTGAATGACCGGCTGATTCAATCTGTTTCCGGGGTGAATACGCCGCCCGGAAATATGGCAAATCACGCTACCGCCGCTATACGCGCCAATGATCTTTTGGGTTATGACTATACTATTTTGTTCGGATCAGAGTTTGCCTATCACACCAACCGCATTCAGCACGCGCAAACTGTGTCGCTCAACGAAGGCTTCCCTATCTTTGACCGTGCGTCTTTTGACAGTTATGCATGGCCCGACCCGGATCAAAGTGATTACTCGTTATTAAATAAGGCCGCGGAGGCATTGCCGGACGGCATGAAGCTTATGATTTGGAGTGCCGACGGTCTATTGGAAACGGTAATAAAGCTGTTAGGTTACGAAAATCTTTGTTTTCTGCTCTATGATGATGAACAATTGGTCGCGGATGTGTTTGAGAAAGTTGGAAAGGGATACCTTGAATATTTCAAGCGTTGTGTGACCCATGAAAGTGTAATGGCGATTGTTTCCAGTGACGATTGGGGATTTAATACCCAGACGCTATTGTCGGCAGATACCATGCGGAAATATCTTTTCCCATGGCAGCGTGCCTATGTGAAGCTGGCGCATTCCCACGGTAAATACGCTGTTTTGCATTCTTGCGGCTATTTTGAAGCCATTTTAGACGATATATTGGATATGGGATTTGATGCAAGGCATTCCTATGAAGATGCAATACTTCCTGTTGAGGCTGCATATGAACGGCTCAACGGTTCAATAGCCGTATTAGGCGGGTTGGATGTTGACTTTTTGATTCGCTCAAGCGAAGAAGAAATCCGGGAAAGAGCTCGCAAGATGCTGGCGCTTTCTGCCAAGCGCGGAGGTTATGCTCTCGGCAGCGGCAACAGTATTGCCGATTATATACCGGATGAGCATTACTTTGCCATGATTGATGCAGCATTTGAGTAAGCCAAATACAACATTTATTGTTTCAGAGCAAGCTTATAATCAAGCTGCTTTTCGGAGACGATGTGCAGCACAATAAACCTCATGTTCATGTGTATTACGCTGAATATGAAGCCTCAGTGAGGGTATGGAGTTGTAAAATGATAATCGGGGCAAACGTATTGCCCCGATTTGTTTTATTGCTGATTTGCTTTCTTGTACCGTTCGAGCGCCTTTAATTCCTCTGAATCCAATTCAAGAATATCAAGATTTTTTGCTTTTTCCAAAGCCGACCGTGTCATTCGCTCTACATCGGCAGGGCTATAACGTATCGTTACCGAATAGCCATGCTTTTTGATTTTTTCAGCGTAAGGGTTAGGCCGCGCCGAAGAAAAATCAGTTATTTCTGGAATGTCAGTTGTGTTTACTCTCTCAACCATCATAAGCCCCCCTATACTGGATTTGTTCTTGTTTCGTTGTTTTTCTTGCTGATATTATGCGGATTAGGGTGTGCGTCAAAAATGTGGGTAAATGCGTATATCATCAAAACGAATTTAGAAATTTTATTGATTGAACAAGCTGTTCTTTCCTCCATGAATATCCTTCCAAGTCATTATAATTCCTATAGTGATATTCAATCACCCAGATGAGAGCCAAATATAAATCATATAAAGCCAATCTAATTTTTGAATTTCTATCCAGTGAAGAAATATCCAAGCCATATCCAGCGAAAAAATCTTCATTGAAAGCATGTTTGCGAAAATAATATTCCATTAAAGGGTCTGCCCACAAAACTCTTTCAAAATCAATTATGCCCGTAACTTTGTCATTGTGAACCAAAACATTGCCCGACCATAAATCCCAATGAATTAGTTTGGGATTTTTTACATCATCACATGCAAATATGAATGAATGAATGATATTTTCGATTTCATCATATGGAATTGGCAATTTAATTTCAGCATCTTTACCATCGTCCAATATATCAGAAATTATTTTCCAAAATGCAGACTTCCAGTTGTCAGTTTGATTATCAGATTGTGCCGGATAACCGAAGCGTTCACCGTCTATTTCATTGAGTTGTCGATTCATTTGTCCTATTTTATTCATAAAACGACTTTTTTCTTCGGCATCCATCTTCGGTAAAAGAGAGTTTAAATTTGTGCCATTAATTTTTTCCATGAAAAAATATTCCGATTCACACAATGTTTTCGTGGTATCGTAAAAAAACACATCAGGAACAGGGACATGATTAGCTGCTTTTAAAAGTTTTAAAGCAGCAACTTCTGCTTGCATTGCTTTCTTCTCATATCTCAATACGCGAATATTATCTTTTGGCGCTATTTTCAAAACAATTTCTTTGTTTTCTAATTTCACCATATATAACGCACTAAACTCGCCAATAGTGTTTTCATAAAATCCATCAGGCAGTTGCCCAAATGCATGTTGCGTTAAGCTGTTTATTTGTTTAGCGTCCAGTCTATTTTTAAAAGCACTCTCCATTTTTGCACTCCTTCAATATTATATGTTTTTACCCCTTAGCATAAAAAATTATGCTGTTACCTTCCGGCCGCAACGACAACTCCGGCAATATCGCCGCCCGGCGGCTTTCCTAACGGGTTCGACTCCCGTCATCAGCTCCATCAAAAGGCCTTCACACATAGCATTACTGCTGCCTAACTTAGCGGCGAGCTGTTGCGCATCTTACGGAAATTAGACGGTGAGCAGTGCATAACCTGTTTAAATGCCCTGTTAAACGAGGAATAACTGAAAAATCCTGATGCTAAAGCAGTATCTAACAGTGAGGTGTTAGAGTGTTCCAATATCTCAACGGCATGCATGACTCGCTGCTTCATCACATGTTCGGAAAAAGAATCTCCGAAATATGCCTTGAAGATGCGCGAAAAGTGATGCATGCTAAATCCGGCATAGGAAGCCACCTCCTCAAGTGAAAGTTTTTCGGCGTAATGCTCGTCTATATATTTTGCTATTGAATGAAACTTGTCATAATACCATTCTGGATGATTGTTTTTGGACGACACATCATTGTTCAACGCGAAATTATAGTTTCCCAAAACGATAAACAGATCCATCAATTCCCGATATATATGAAATTCTTTAAAAGGATTGTCGCTGTAGCGATATT
>WRLK01000010.1 GCA_009777635.1 Oscillospiraceae bacterium
ATGGCATAGGGCAAAAGCATTACAGATACCTGATAACTTAGAGCTGTTTTTCTTGCCACCAGCCACACCGGAAATGAACCCTGTTGAGCAAATCTGGGCATGGCTGCGTTTACATGGCTTTCGTAATGAGGTGTTCCAAACCCTTGATAAAGTGGTTGAAAGGCTGTGCGATGTTATCTGCCAATTATCGACTGATGTAGTCATGTCCATTACTCGTCGTGTCTGGATTATGTCGACTGGTTAATTAGAGTTTGGTATAAACGCCTTTAAAATTGTTTTGAAAACAAAATCAAAAGCCGCTATCCCCTTATTCAATAAGGTTTAGCGACTTTTAAAAATGAAGCGGTTTTTAAAGGCTACCCACTATCGACAACGCTCTTTCGATTATGAATTGTACGAAATTTGATGGGAACATGGGAACTAAAAATTCATTTTAATGGGAACTAGTTCCTATTATGTTTTTATGCGGGTTTGCGCGTTCTCTTCAAATGAAGCATTACGGGCAGAGTATATAAAGTTGAATGTTGTATTTATTCAAAATCATTGAATAAATATCGAATTTTGTCTGTGCTTTTGCAGTCAAGCTTTGCGGCGAATTTCTTTTGCAGTTCCTAAAATTCGAAGGGGCAATTTTTTTATCTCGTTGTTACTGTAAAACTCAGGCTCATAATCAGTCGTATTCAGTGGTTGTAATGCTATTCCACCTTTTTGCTTTAGAATCTTTTTGAATGTTGCATCATTACCATTTACTATGACAGCACACTCTGCTCCCGAATCACAATCGTCAGTTTTTAGAAAAATTACTATGTCATCTTCTTGGTATTTTGGATACATGGAATTACCGCGTATACGAAGTGCAAAATATTCTCTACCCCCACGCAACCAAGCAGCAGGTATTTCTTCATAGTCCTCAATATCTTCTATAGCTTCAATTGGTATCCCTGCCGGAATACGACCAAGTACCGGTATGCGGATACCTTTTTTGTCATCTAGTTCATTTGGGTAAAATCTGTAATTTGGTAATGGCGCATTCCCTAGCAGATAATCTACCGTACAACCCAAACCCTTCGCAATAAGCACAAGTGTTTCATGTGAGGGTCGGCTAACCCCCTGTTCGTATTTATTGTACAAATCTGCACCGATACCAAGGTTCTTTGCAAATTGTCGTTGAGATATTCCCAATTCTTCTCTTTTACCTCTAAGTTTTTCATTGAACATAAATCATCACCATCTCTATATTAGTTGAATTATATTCAATATGCAATACTATTGAAAAAATTTCAATATATCTTTAATTATATATTGACAAATATTCAATAACCTGATATGCTTTTCCTGAACGCTGAAAAATATTCAACATACATGGCGGTGATTATGAAAATGATTCAATTTAGAGAGCTTCGCAAAAAGCATGGTTTATCGCAAGCTGATATGGCTAAAATTCTATCCCTTAAAGATAAAAGTACAATATCAAAATGGGAAACGGGCAGCTCAATGCCTCGTGCTACTACTTGGGACTACAGCGCGCTGCCGCTCAATATTCTCGGGCAGGTCAGCCTTTTATACAGCTTCTTATGGATTCCCATTTCGGCTCTCGGCATCTTTATTGACGACCGTTTGCGCTACAGATTATTCGGCGAGGATAAGCCCCGGTATACATTGCTTTAAAACAGCGCGTCCGATGAATGGACTATATTTAAAATTTTGATGCGTTTTTAAACCGCCTTTAAACCACTTTTAAAATTACGGAGGTATAAAATGATAGAATCCACACCAATCTTCGAAGCAGTCATCAGCCTGATCGCAGCCATCATTGCATACAAGGTTATACCGTATATCCAAATCAAAACGACGGCCGAGCAGCAAGCCCGGATGAAGATGTGGGCGCAGATTGGCGTCAACGCCGCCGAGCAGATTTATTCAGGTAAAAAGACAGGGAAATTAAAGAAAAGCTACGTTGAGGATTTTCTTGCCGGCCAGGGTTTTCATCTTGATGAAGTAACACTGGATGCCCTAATCGAATCCGAAGTCCATCAGTTATGGGAAAATATCGAGGAGGATGTATGATGTTTTTAACACCAGATAAAATCAGAACAATCTCAATCGCCGGGCGCACCCTTACAATAAACGAGAAAATCATACCGGATAACATGGTTGCGCCGAAGGACGTCGCTTCCTGGATAAAGAAAGGGCAGCCGATGAAGCCGCGGGCACTGTTGGGCGGCAACGGCAAGCCCCGCGGCGTCACCGTGCACAATACCAACATGATTACCGCCGCCAGCGGCACCAACGCCGCCGAGCAGTATTCCCGCGCCACTTTCAACGGCAACATGGCCGGAGTGGTCGTCCATTTCTATGTATGGCGCAAAGTTATCTGGCAGATCCTAAAAGAAAATGAGCGCGGCTGGCATTCCACGGACGGCTCAAGCCGCAGAAGCTCCCAGCGTACTGGTGAGATGATTGGCGGCAATATCGACACGATTGCCATCGAGGCCATCGGCGACGATGCGGTAACAACGGAAACTACCGCCCTGCTCACCGCGCATCTGCTGAAAACACACAACCTTGTCCCAGATACGGACGTTTACACCCACAAATATTTCTACCCTGTAAAATTCTGTCCGGCGTACATACTGCCGAATTGGAGCGGCTTTATGGCACAGGTGGCGGATTTCTACAACGTCAAAGAGGGCGATGGGCTTTTCCGCGTCCAGTGCGACGCTTTCAAAACATGGGACCTTGCCGTCAACCAGTATTATAAACTGATCCGCGACGGCTACAAGCCTATGATGGTTCAGGCAGACGGCTTCTTTAAGGTACAGGTTGACGCTTTCCGCAATGAGTCAGGGGCTGATACACGGGGCGCCGAGCTAAAATCCAGGGGCTACAATATTTACATCACCACAAAGGCCGGGGTGCCGGTCAGTATGGCGGTTTGACGGGGAGCTTGAATTGTACCGTTGAAATTATTCTGTATTTTTATGCAAAAACAATGGCCTTCGGGTAGGATTTTTTAATCACCTGAAAGCCATTGTTTTTCTCATTTATTATGAAAAACTTTCTCGTTTATCTTGAAAGATTACAGTTACAGGGGCTTTTATATTGCATTGCTATGATGTATGTTTTATGCAATGCCCGCCAATATATACGGGTAAATTTGCGTAAGGAGCGATATGTAATGACAAGACAACTCAAAGAGCATGAGTGGCTTGTACGCGCCGGGACAATCTGGCTTCGCGCCCCGGATGGTACACCGCTCCCCGCCGAACCGCAATACAGGATTGTCAATGCCGATGAAGCCGGCCCCGCCCGCGTTGTAGAGCTACAGGAAAACAAACGACTTGTTTTAGCGGGCCGGGTATTCAATGATATGGCATTAGCCAAAGAACGCTATGCCGCTCATAAGGAGGGGCGGGAAATTCCGCCACGGGAGGAAGGTATACCGATTTACATATTAACGGACAAAGAAAACGTTGACCCGAAAACGGGCTTGACATGGGAAGAAAAAAGGCTTGCGAAGCGTTGGGAAAAGATTTAGCCGGGTGGATAGCCATTCAAAAGCGGAAAGAAATAGCGGCGAAGCGGCAAGGGGTTGTGTAGCGGCGTAGCCGCGCCGATGGGGTGCAGGGGTTCGCCCCTGCCACACGGATTTTGCGGTGCAAAGTCTAGTATGTTATGCTATGCCCGTTATGAGCATAGCATACGCGCCCGCCTCTCCCGCTTGCTGTGTAATGCCATGTACCGCCGAGCCGACAGGGGAAAAAACGGACAAGGGTAAATTTCCCGTCCGAATCAACGGGACAACGCCGGAATGTTGGGGACTACTTGGGGACTGTTTGGGGACTAAGCACACAAAAGGGGACTGTAATTTTTATCAAAATAGAGCAACTCCAACTTAATAAACGCTTTAATAGCAAGAAATTTTTCAATATACCTAAAGCTACAATAAGACAATCGGGGATTTCAATTCCCGCCGTCTCCACCACTATTAAGTCAAGCCCCCGCTAAATAAAAGGTTTGCAGCTTTTCATTTAGCGTGGGCTTGACTTTTTTACCTTGCTAGTTGCCGCTGTGAGATACAGCGGTTCTTGCTTGGAGCTACTATCACACCCCAAAGATACGCCCGACATCTTTCTCATCGATTACCCGCTTGCTTTTTTTCTTAGCGTTTTTGAGGAGATTTTTCATCTTTTCATCCACGGATTTTTTTATGAGCGATGCTGGGTCTATGCTTCGCAGTGTGAAAAATAACAGCGGGTCGGTATCCAATTTGGCGCCCACACCGTACAGAGCAGCGGCAATGTGTTTGCACATATTCGCCCAATCAGGACAATCACAGTCCATGTGGATTTCTTTTGGCGACGGAAACAATCCGCTTCCTTGCTGCATAAAGCTTTCTCCAAACTCCTCGGGAAACTTTCCCTCGGCAAGAGCCGCAAGGCTATCTATACGATTAGCACATTGCCGCGCGATTAATTTCCACTTTTTCTCCGGCAATTTATCAATTTTTATCCTGATTTTATACACGCCGCTCCCGCTGACCTGTGCATGAATGACACCCTCAAAAATCCGCAAATCCAGCACTAGTCCGTTCTTGACATAACTGCGCCCCCGCCCGATGCGGTTTTCATAATCTGCATATCGTTCAAGGTTTTTGCACCAAGCCATCCCCCACCATGTATTTGCGATTTTGTTCCCTTCAATGGCGATTGGTTGAATCTCAGGATCTTTCTTGCGCAGCTTGGCGAGGCGTTTTTCAGCTTGGCGCTTTTGTTCCCCCACAGACGGCGTTGAATAGTACCCATATCCCCAGCTCACCTGCCTACACCTCCAGCCTAAACAGATTCATCAAATCATGGTCGGATAGTTCTGTCACCCATTTTTCACCGGAGCCTTCGGTGATAATATCTTTCGCTAATTTGCTTTTTCCCTCGATGATATCGTCTATTTTTTCCTCAATGGTGCCAGTGGTGACGAATTTATGCACCATAACGTCTTTTGTCTGCCCGATACGAAAAGCCCGGTCAGTGGCTTGATTTTCAATTGCCGGATTCCACCAGCGGTCAAAATGAATCACGTGATTGGCGGATGTCAGGTTCAGCCCCACGCCGCCCGCTTTGAGCGAAAGCACCATAAAAGGGAGATATTCGCTGTTGAATTTCTCGACAATCGCCCCGCGTTTTTTGGGGGTTGTCCCACCGTGAATCACCAGACCCTTTCGCTCGAACACAGTTTCCAAGTAAGATTCAAGCGGCTTGCACATTTCTCTAAATTGCGTAAAAACCAGAACGCTTTCGCGCTTATCCCGGATCGTCCGGCAGATCCCATCCAAAGCATCAAATTTGCCGCTATGTTTTGGGTCGAATCCGGTTTGTCCGCTGTACTGGTCAGGATGATTGCAAATTTGCTTGAATTTCATAATGGCAGCCAAGATTTTCCCTTTTCGCTCAATGCCTCCCAAATCACTTTCGGGTGAATTAAATAACGCATCCAGTTCTTTGACCAGCGCGTTGTAGAGCGCAACCTGCTTTTTGGACAGGGCCGTGTATTGCTTTATTTCGGTTTTGTCCGGTAAATCGGAGATAACCGACTTGTCCGTTTTTAGTCTGCGCAAAATAAACGGCGATACCGCTCCCCGGAGTTTAGCGTATCCTTCCGGCGTTTCTTTGAGTTTTCCGGTAAAGCTCTTGAACTCTTTGGGGTTACCCAAAAGACCGGAGTTGAGAAAATCAAATAACGACCACAAGTCCGACAGCCTGTTTTCAATGGGCGTGCCGGTCATGGCGATTCTCACGCCGGACCTTAATTCTTTTACGGCTTTGGTTTGTTTTACGCCGGGGTTTTTGATTGCCTGTGCTTCATCAAGAATAACCAAGTCCCACTTGTCTTTTCGCAGCGATTCTAATCGGGCTACCATACCATATGTCGTGATAAACAAATCACCATCAGCTTGATTATAATCGCTGCCGGCGCCATGAACAATGCAAACCTTCAGCTTAGGTGTGAATTTAGCGGCTTCTTTCTGCCAGTTGACCAACAGAGATGCGGGAACGACTAAAAGTGTCTTTGTGCCTTGTTTTGTTTCCCGCAGCTTGTCCAATAGCGCTAGTACCTGTATTGTCTTCCCAAGTCCCATATCATCAGCCAGCAATGCGCCAAATCCCATACAGCGCATGAAATCAAGCCAATTTAGCCCTGTTTGCTGATAATGCCGCAGGGTCGCGTCAAAATCACTTGATGGGGTGATATGTGAAATACCGGAAGGATCACGCATTTTATCTATAACCCCGGCTAACCATTCGCCGTTGGTTACGCCAATTTCAGCACCCTCCGGCAGATCTGCGATTTGGGAAATTCCGGCTTGTATTTTCAAAGCTTCGGCGAATGTTAGGCCGTCTTGTTTTTCCACATCATCCAACACCGCGAGAATTTGCTCTATCCGGTCTTTATTAATTTCTACCCATTTACCCTTTAAAAAAGCTAAACCGTTTTCCTGTGCGAGCAGGGATTCCAGCTCTTCCCGGCTAAGCTGCGTATCTCCGAAATACACACTGGGCGAAAAAGCAATCAGCGACTGCAATCCAAGCGCGGCGGGTTCTTTTGACCCGAGAGAAAGGGATAATTTAGATTTAGCCTTACGTTTCCAAAAGTCAGGAATCCGGCAGACAATACCGCATTCTTCATATAATGGCACTTCCCGCAGAAAATCATAAGCATCACCAGGCTCGAATTTCAGCGGGCTGAACAACTCGCCGCTTTCCACAAGCCCGGTCATCAATTCACTTTTATCCGCCGCCCGGCTGACAGCGCCCAACAGTCTCAACAGGGATGCTTGATCTTCTCCAAACTCTTTTAACGCTTGTTTGAGCGGCAGATGTGTGACGTTGTTCTTTTGTTTTGTAGAGTATGTCGCCATAAAAGCGAAAGGGAACGCATCCTCCCGCGTTTCCACAAGATGAAAAAATACCCGCCCGCACACTGTCAGGGCTTCGTTTTTGGATTTGAAATATTCTTCCGGTGAACCGTCAAAGGCCGAAAGTTCGGCGTTGAACACGGCGGCTAACTGGCTATATTGTTTTTCAATCCAACTGATGTTGACAAACTCCGCCCCAAGGACATACGGCAATTGCGCCAACAAGGGAAAAAACGCCGCCGAATCAGGAGTTTTTGCCGTACGGGTCAAAGATATGTCTGGGTCAAGACGGATATTGTCTACGAGCAGCGAGGCAATACGTCCAAGATACAAAAGCCCCGGGTCATCCGGCTTGGCTGTATCGAAGGCTATATTATAGATGGTTTTGTAGGATATTTTATCCGCGTCGTCAATGTAGCCATCGGAACCAAATATGATTTGCATGGTGAGCCTCCTTGCCGCTAATACTGACTCCATTTAGAAAGCCTGAAAAACATGAATTAGAATCTCTTTTCTTCCACTCTCACCCCATCTAAATCAACAAACAAATTCACAACCATTGCGTCAAGCATTTCTTGCGTCAACTCATCATAGTCACAAAACATATGATACGGTTGGAATTTCAATGAGCTTGACGATTCGTTGAGTTGGTATTCATTTCTTGCGCGCATAATTTCCAAGTTTCGTTCCTGCAACGAAGTGCGAACTTGAGTGAGATGCCGTAACAACTCTTGGATATCTGTTGAGTATATTGTATTGTTAATGACGCTTTCTTCATAGAGTTGTTTGAAAAGATGAAACAAGCGGTTGATTTCTTGCTCGTTTACTTGAAGCATCGTATCTTCTTTCTTCGTTTTTTTTAGAAAATACGGACTTTTCTCATATGCAAGTGTATCACGGAATTCAATTCCAAGCCGCTTGATTTTATTTGAAAGCATGTAAAATACTTGTCTTTTTAATTTTATTTCGCTTTTCGATTTGTTCGGACAAGATGAACTGGCTTCATCCCGTCGCGGGCAAATATAGTAGATATTTCCGTTTGTCGAGAGTTTCAACCGCATCTTTCGGCCACAAATACCACAATAGAGTTTTTTGCAAAAGAAATCTTCTGTTTTTTCTTGCCGGGGAATAAACAGGTGCCGATTTGCTAACATATATTGTACATTGTGAAATGTTAGTTCATCAATAATAGGAATATGATGACCATAGTGTTTAATCCAGTCTTCGGAGGGGAGTCGTATCGTCTTTTTACCGGCAACGATATTGTTGCGCGTCTTACTGGTTACGAATGTTCCGGTATACGATATATTTTTCAATACTCTTAATATGCTTCCGCTTGACCAAAACGCCGAGGATGGCGCCGGTATGTTTTGTTTGTTCAGGGCACCGGCAATTGCGAAGGCGGAAAGACCGGACAGGGCTTCTTTGAATATTTGTTGAACTGCCGGGGCGGCATTCTCATCCTGTATCCACACAACGCCCTGTTCTGAGCGAATCTTTCTGTACCCATAAGGCAATTTGGCCGGAATATAAGTGCCAGTCTTTTGCTTAAACGCTATTGCTGTTTGTATATTCTTCGACAGGTTGATAGAATATTGATAAGACAGCAACGACCAAAGTGCAATACCCAATTGTGTAGCATCACTACGCAAACTGTCATAATTATCATTAACCGAAATAAATCGCACACCCCAAGCCGGGAATTTTCTTTGAAGATAATCGCCTGTTTCCAAATAATCTCTATTAAATCGGGAGATGTCTTTTACTATTATGCAATTTATGGATTTTGATTCTATATCAAGCAACATCTCTTCAAATCCCGGACGAAAGCGTTCAAAAGAAGAAATCCCGTAATCCACATAAACTTTGTGGAGTTCTATATCAGAGTTTTCCCGGATATATTGATCGGCGATATATTTTTGATTCCCAATGGAATCTCCCCTTTGCTCTTGAGAGGATGTTCGCGTATAGACACCGGCGATATATGACTTCTCAATCATGATGGATTTTTGTTCATTTGGGGTATTTTGCAAGTGCTTTCTGCTCTTTCGCGCCATTTACAGACAGCCCCTATATCTGTTTTATTAGTGCATCAATCATTACATTGTTAAAATACAACACCTCACGCCAGTTTTTTATTGAGCATAGAATACTTTTTTGTTCAAGAAATGTTAAGTGCTTTGCAACAGTTTTCGGAGATAAACAAAGTTTCTCCTCGGCATCGCGTTTTTTTATGCATAATGATTCTGAAAGAACCCGGATAATTCCTGTTGAAACTTGTTGAGAAAAATCCTCGCTGATGAGATGTATTAGTTCAACCTTTTTACTATTTATAACACGCAGAAGTATTGCCGTATATGCCCACATTTGTTGAAAAGCTTTTAAGATATGGACAAGCGCGCTCACGATATCCAATGAAGCGATATCAATCTTCGGGTCAGTAGATAAATTCCACTGTCTTGAAAGGCCGTAAAAAATAAATTCATTCTGATAAACGACAGAGAACAATATCGTTAGTGTTTGCAATCTAATTGGGTCTGTTTCCGAAATCATGAGGAGCCGATAACAAGTGATGGCTGTTTCCATCAATAGCGTGTATTGTCGTTGGGGCGCATAGAGGTCATTCAATATCAACCATATAGGTTTAACAAGTTGTTCGTAATCATCGGAGATAGTATCAAATAATAATGGTTCTGTGCTTGCGGCTTTCAGAGCACTGTTGATTTTCAAAACATCTCCGGCAGTTAAGATTTCTCTTGTTGCGGTCTTGTCCTTTGCATACGTCGCACAGTTGGTGAATGTTTCTATGGTTCTACTAATCATGCTTGTCTTGTCGGGAATAAATAGAGCGCGGCATACATTTGCTATATCAATTTCATCATCATAAAGATGATAAAACACATCAAGAGCCACAAGCATTTGTGTTAGT
The DNA here is from genome assembly GCA_009777635.1 of Oscillospiraceae bacterium. Taxonomy (GTDB): domain Bacteria; phylum Bacillota; class Clostridia; order Oscillospirales; family Ruminococcaceae; genus WRAV01. The sequence continues at coordinate 9,843 of WRLK01000010.1, forward strand.
AGAGAATTGTTTTCAGGATACTCATTCATAAGCACATTGACTTCTGAATGTGCTTGAGTTGCTGAAAGCAAGGCATGAATGATCCGGTTTGGCAGAGGGTTTGAGCGAAAATCATGAATGTTCAAGAGCCTTCATCCTTCAATAGCTAACATGAAATTCTAGTGTTATCGAGCCCGTTTCGGGTTACATGCGTATTATTATGCATATATTACACCTGATATTCGATATTGTCAAGTATTTTATTTTGATTTTACCGTGTCGTATTCACAGTTTCCCCATAGGCGAACTATCGCCTATGGGGATTTCTATTGTCTGGCCTTCCTGTACGTTGCAGTGGATTCGTAGTTTGTTCTTGCCAAGCTCGATTCTGCCGATGAATATGTCAACAAGTGACCTGCGGTATTCCGTGTTTTTGGGGTCGCCTTTCGCAAATCGCTCGAAGAAGAACTTGACGTTGTTGTATTCAAGCTGCGGCCCTTGTAACCGCTCTTTTGCAAGCTGAACTTCAAGTTCCGACTTTTCAGCTTGCCGCTTCTCAATCTGCCCGGAGATAACATCAGTGGCCTTGCCCGCTTCAAAGGCTTTATGGCTATCTTCAACGGCTTTCGCTCTGGCGGGAGCTTTTTTGTTCTTTTCTAATTGAACCTGAACATTGGCAAAAGTCTTATCATCAATCATTCGTGGCATACCACCCGGGATTTCTATGTCCTCATAGACATAGATACCGCAGTAGGGCTTATTTGTAAGAACTCTCCGCACCGAGTTTTTATCGTAGATGTTGCCTTTCATTGTTTTGATTTGATTATCATTTAAGTATCGGATGATTTCTGCCATCGTAGAGCCGTCAAGATACATCTCGAAAATCTTTTTGACAATCGGCGCTTTTTCTGTGTCTAAAATATACCGTTTGTTCTCATCAACCGCATATCCGAGTGAAAGCCCGCTGCCGTTGTAAAGGCATTTCTCGGCATTGAGCCTTATCCCGCGCTTGATTTTCTGTGAAAGCTCAACGCTATAATATTCCGCCATACCCTCAAGAACAGCTTCCATTAACACTCCATTGGCATCGTCGGTGATGTTTTCACGTGCTGACAGCACCTTAACGCCGTTCTTTTTGAGTTTTGCCTTGTATGTAGCGCTGTCATAGCGGTTCCGGGCGAATCGGTCAAGTTGGTATACAATAACAGCTTGAAACTGTCGTTTCGCTGAATCTGCAATCATACGCTGGAATTCAGGGCGGTTATTGTTTGTGCCGGATAGCGAACGGTCTATGTATTCCTCAATTATCTTGTAATCGTTGCGTTCGGCGAATTCATAGCAGGTTTTAAGTTGCCCTTCAATACTTTGCTCATTTTGGCTATGTGAACTGAATCTCGCGTACAAGACAATATTCATTTCCCACCTCCATCATCTTTCACAAACAATTCCATCATCGAAGCTTTTAGCTTTTCGCTCACAGGTGAGTTCGGGTCAAAGCACATCTCAATAAACAGACGTAATTGTTCTGTATTCGCAGTTATCTTCGGGTTGTGTGGCCACACAACCATTGCTTGCGCGGGAAATGAAAAGATGGTGTTTTGGCCATCTTTCCCCTGCTTGCAGGGGGTTGTTTCGTGCCGGAACAACTAAGCGACTACGCGCATATTCTCACAGCTTCCGGTTCGATATTTTTGTTTGATGAATCGTTATTGCTTTGTTTAAGTGTGTCATATGCGCCCTCCCATATTCCCGCGAAACGGAATGTATCCTCGTTTTTTGTGTTTAGCACACCATATTTTACGAAAAGCGGCAAGCGCAATCATCATGGTATGGAAGTACCGGAGAATGGTAATGCCCAAAAATCATACTTGTTTTTTGGGCATTTTAGCACTTGATTGAAAAAGTCATTTATAATAAACTGATATTATGATATTTGGTACGTACATCATTACAATTATTTTTTTATAGAAATGAGTGTATGGATAGATGCAAATTGATAAGAACAGCCGGATTCCCGTCTATGTGCAAATGATGGATTTGTTAATCACGCAAATTGAGGACGGAATCCTGGAAGAAGAAAATAGGCTGCCGCCTGAGCGGGAGTTGTGCGATATTTATGGAGTCAGCCGTTCGACTGTACGCCAGGCGATTCAAGGGCTTGAAAAAGACGGATACGTCAATATTTATAAGGGAAGGGGCGCGTTCGTTGCATCCAAGCGCCTCAATCAGGAAATGTCCGGTTTTTACAGTTTTACCGAATACATGAAAAAGCTGGGGAAAACGATTTCGACGGTATTGATTGATTTTTCAAAAATAAAATGTGACGAAAGAATTGCAAGAAAGATGCAATGCCCTGCCGGAGCCGATATTTTCCGTTTTACCCGTGTGCGTTATGTTGGCAAAGAGCCTATGATTATCGTAACAACCCATTTATTATGCGAGCGGTTTCCGGATTTTGAAGGTGAACGCCTGGTTACCGGTTCACTGTATGCCATGATGTCCGAGATGTATAACGTGACATTTACCAGAGCAAGAGAAACATTGCAGAGCGTGTGTGCCCGCAAAGACGAGGCAAAGCTGCTGCAATTAAAACAGGGCGCTCCATGCATGAAAATTGACCGTTATACCTATGAAAAAGATAGGCTCATCGAATATGCAATCGGCATCGTGCGCGGGGATAAATTCCAATATAATGTGGAGTTGCACTAAAAAAATGCAGGTGAAGCCATTGAATAGAAACCAATATGCCATTGTGTCTGATTTTGACGGGACCATAACATGCGAAGATTCCAACGACTTATTATTTCATCTGTGCGGCAACGCTCAAAACGCACGAATCGAGAAAGATTTCCGCTCCGGCGCACTGAGCACGCGGATTGCAATGGTGCAACATTTCGATATTATGCATATCACCTTGGAGACATACCATTCCTTTCTAAAAGCGAATATCCGTATTGACCCCGGGTTTGACGAGTTCCTGAATCAAGTGCGCAAGCAGGATATCGATTTTTTTGTTGTCAGTGCAGGTTATCGTCAGGCAATCCAGCACGTACTGGGAGAAAAACGTCTGCGCGGCGTGCAGATTTTTGCAAACGATTTGCGCGGAGAAGAGCATCTCAAACCATTTTTCGCACATGACGGCTCTGTGTGTACGGAACGCGCCACTGGGCCTTGCGGAAGCTGTAAAAAAGACTGTATTGAAACAATCAGGCGGCAAACGAATCAAAGCATTATCTATATCGGTGATGGTTTGACCGACCGCTGTGCAGTACAAAAAGCTGATTTGATTTTTGCAAAAAACGATTTGGCACGATATTGCCACGCAAACGGCTTGCCGTATTTGCCGTTTGAAAGCTTTGCGGACATCACAAGATATATAAGTGAGGAAACCATATGATTGTTACAAACGGCATTTTATTCTGTGATGACGGCGTATTCAGAAAAACAGATATCGAAATCCAGAACCGCACCGTCACGGCAATCGGAGATGAAATTGCATCAGCCGGACAGGAAATCCTTGACGCCGACGGGTGTTATGTAGTTCCCGGGCTTGTGGATATCCATATCCACGGGGCTGCGGGCGCTGATTTCAGCGACGGCACACCGCAGTCCATTCAGGAAATTTCACGTTTCTTGTTAAAACACGGTACAACAAGTTTTTTGGGTACGTCTATGGCGCTGCCTGAAGAACAGCTGGCAGGCATTTATGAAACGGCCTGCCCTTTTGTCGGCAAAATGGTTCCCGGGCAGGCCGTACTGCAGGGCATCCATATGGAAGGCCCGTTTTTCAATCAGGATAAACGGGGCGCTCAAAATGAAAAATACATCATCAACGCGGATTTTGATATGTTCACGCGCCTGTATACTGCGAGCGGCAGCAATATCCGAATGGTTGCAATCGCGCCGGAGGTGGAAGGCGGGCTGGACTTTATCGGGAAAGCCCACAGTCTTTGCAGCGTATCCCTGGGGCATTCCTGCGCGGATTATGATACGGCGGGCCTCGCATTTGCGAGGGGGGCAAACCATGTAACACACCTTTTTAACGGCATGTCGGCTTTTGGACACCGTGACCCGGGCATTATCGGGGCTGCCGCTGATTCCGGTGCATATGTGGAAATCATCTGCGACGGGATACATCTCCACCCGGCCACGGTGCGGTCGGTTTTCAAGCTTTTCGGGGATAATAAAGTCTGCCTTATCAGCGACGCGATGCGCGCCTGCGGAATGCCGGCCGGCCGGTATGATTTAGGCGGCCAGCTTGTTACGGTTAAAGATGGTTCCGCCACCATTGCAGGTGGTTCTCTTGCAGGCAGCGTTGCCGTGCTGGCCGATTGCCTGCGGCAGGCCGTGAAATTCGGCATACCGTTGGAATGTGCGCTGAAAGCCGCAACCATCAACCCCGCCAAATCGGTGGGGCTCGACGATAAAACAGGCTCCTTATCCAAAGGGAAACGCGCGGATATCCTTGTGTTTGACAGAGATTTAGCGCTTAACAATGTGATTTTTGACGGCGTATTACAAGTCGGCCTATTATAGCGTGAATCGTGTGTTAAAAAACGAAATAGGAGGAGGTGAAAAAATGATAGCCAAGCTGATTGGAAGGGAGGGCCATTTCCTGACTGATATTGAATGCAGTAGTTGGGAGGAATTGGTGGATATCACAGGCGAGCCGCTGATTCGAAGCGGCTCGGTAGAACCTGAGTTTTTGGATTCGGTAAAGGAAGCGGTCGAAAAATATGGTGCATACATGGTGTTGATTGATGATGTTGCCTTTCTTCACGGCCGACCCGAAGCAGGCGTACATGAACTGGCAATGAGCCTGGCGCTGTTAAAAACGCCGGTACATCTTCTTGACAAGCGCGTTAAGGCGGCCTTTATGTTTGCCGCGGTTGACAACACCAGTCACCGTGGCCTGCTCAAAGAACTGGCCGGTTTCATGAACGACGACGAGTTTTTAGAACTGTTGCGCGATGGTAAAGACCCGAATGCCATTATGAAAAAAATTGAGGAGGATGCAGATTTATGAAATATCTGGAATACTACGACGTGATTAAGGAACAGATGGCACAGCAATTTGAAGAGGAAGACAAAAACATCGAGCAGGCCGCAAGCTATTGCGCGGAGTCCATCAAAAAAGGGCGGGTTATCCATGCTTTCGGTTGCGGGCATTCCCAGATATTCCCGATGGAGATATTTTACCGCGCGGGGGGATTGGTTCCGGTGAACGCGCTGCTCATCCCGCATTTGGCACTGTTTCCCAAGGCAAAGCTGAGTACCATACAAGAACGTGTGGAAGGTTTTTCCAATGAGTATCTGGCGCTGGAAAACACAGACCCCGCCGATACCATGATTGTTGTTTCCATATCCGGTCGCAACGCCGGGGTGGTGGATATGGCTTTGGCCGCCAAAAAAATCGGTATGAAAGTAGTCGCATTGGCCTCCCGCCAGTTTGCGGCCAACACGACTTCCCGCCATTCCAGCGGCAAAAACCTTATTGACGTTGCAGATGTAGTAATCGACGTCAAATGCGTCAGCGGAGATGCAGCCCTTCAGATGGAAGGCGTCGAGCCCAAATTCTGCGGGACGTCAACCGTACTGGCGGTAACCATCATGGAAGCCATTATCGCCCAGACCATTGAAAATTGTGTGAAGGGCGGCTATATCCCACCAATCTTTGTCACTTCCAATCTGGATAACGGCGATAAAATCAATGCGGAGCATATCAAAAACTACAGCAGCCTGATTTCGTGCCTGTAGGGGCCTCATTTATGAAACTGCAAGCAAAGGGGTGAAATTGATTTGAAAATTATCTGTGTCTGTGGATTTGGAATGGGGTCCAGCCTGATACTCAAGATGAGCGTTGAGAAGGCCATGTCCGAATTGGGTATTCCCTGCGATGTGGACCATTGGGCCGCCGGGACAATGGAGGGAATGAGCTGCGACCTTATCGTGGCTGCGGACGATTTCAGGGAAGAACTTGAAAGCCGCCCGAGTGTAGTCTTTGTCAAAAATGTCGTAAAGGTTCCGGAAATCAAGGAGAACCTCAAGGTATACCTCGAGGAAAAGAACCTGCTTTAATCAGTGGTTTCAATTATTTATGTTAAATTGAGGAAGGAGTTATTGAATCATGGCATTACTGGAATTTATTATTGAAGTGTTTAGAACACCGGCGCTTATTTTGGGTTTTGTGGCTATGATAGGGCTTATCCTGCAGAAAAAAACCGGTGCGCAAGTTTTTTCGGGAACGGTAAAAACAGCCCTTGGCCTGTTAATCTTATCAGGGGGAGTCGGGGTTCTCATCGGCGCGATCCTGCCGTTCGTCTTCATGTTTCCGGTGGTATTCGGGCTCCAGGGCTTTGCTACAGGTTCTGAAATCATATCGACCGCGATGCAGACCTCGGTTCCTGTCATTGCAAGCAGTTTCCCTGTTATTATGGCTGCGGGCTTTTTGGTCAATGCGCTGCTCGCCCGCTTTACACCGCTTAAATATATCTTCCTGACCGGCCACATGATGTGGATTGCATCTGTGCTGGTAGCATACTGCCTGTATAATGCGGGCATGAACCAGACCGCGATAATCATTTTAGGCAGTATTATTCAAGGCGCATTGCTCACGGTGCTTCCGGCTATTTCGCAGCCGATTGTCAGAAAGGTTACCGGAAACAACGATATCGCCATTGCCCACCTGACTACACTCGGCACAGTGCCGGCCGCTTACATCGGCAAGCTTGTGGGCGACCCCTCCAAAAGCACGGAGGATATGAAACTGCCAAAGGGCCTGTCCTTCTTTAAGGATACCGCTGTTGCCATCTCGGTGGTTATGATTCTGTTCTACCTTATTCTCGTAATCATCGCAGGTCCTGCAGTCACTGCAGAAGTTGGCGGTGCCGGCGGCACGAACTTCCTGCTGTTCGGCCTCCTTCAGGGGCTTGGGTTCGCCGCAGGCGTAATGATTATGCTGATGGGTGTGCGTATGCTGCTTGGTGAGATTGTGCCGGCCTTTAAGGGCATCTCCGACAAGCTGGTTCCCAATGCGGTCCCGGCCTTGGATGTCCCCGCCATATTCGGTTATGCACCCAATGCCCTTATGATTGGGTTCATCACTGCCGTGGTCGGTATGCTGGTCGCTATGGTAGCTTCATCCTTTGCCTTTGGCGTAGTGCCGTTGGTATCCATCATCGGCGCGTTCTTCACCGGCGGCGTGGCAGGAATATTCGGCAACGCACTGGGCGGGCGCCGCGGCGCTGTCGTATCCGGTTTTTGCTACGGCTTTATCCTCATTTTCCTGTCAGGATTCACCTATAATCTGTTCGGCCGTTTTGTGTCGGTAGGCGCGGAAGGTACAGGCCATGACTGCGTAGACGCGATGGTTACCATGATTGCTTTCCAGAACCCGTTTGTCGGCATTGTAATCCTTGCGGCTGCATTCGTTCTTCTTGCAATCTTTGAGAGACGCTATCAAGCACGCGTACGCGAAGCAGCGGAGCCGGCATCGTAAACATGTCCAAGTATTGATAACAACAAGCAGACGGCAGGGATATTTCTGTTGATATCCCTGCCGGAAGCCGTTGTCCCGGCAGCCGGGAACCTTTCAGCGAGGAGGCGTCCCAATGGAATACAAAGGAAATCCTGTTTCCCATGGCATCGCAATCGGCGAGGTTTACCGCTATGCCCCTTTTGTGCCGGAGATTGAAGAAAAAACGATTCTCCCCGAAGCAAAGGAGATCGCCGTCGAGCAATACCTGAATTTGAGGGAAAAGGCGAAAGCGGAACTTACCGCCATTCAGGAAAAATTAAAAACAAACGACCCGGACAAAGCGAAAATTTTTGCGGCGCATGTGGAGATTTTGTTCGATACGGCCATGAACGGGGAAATACAGGATTACATCAGCTACGATAACATGTCGCCTGAGTGGGCGATAAAAAAGACCTATGACAAATACATCCGCTTGCTTTCCAAATCGAAAGACGCGCAGATACGGGAGCGTACCGCCGACCTTAAAGACTTGCGGATACGGCTGCACCGAATCTGGTTAGGCGTGCCGAAAAAAAACCTTTCCATACTGGAAAAACCGGTAGTGGTAGCTGCACATGACCTTTTGCCTTCCGATACCGCTACCCTTGACCGCACAAAAGTACTGGCAATCATTACGGAAATCGGCGGTTCCACTTCCCATTCCGCCATTATTGCCCGCAGCTATGAGATTCCCGCCATATTGGGAATCCCGGATATTATGAATCAGCTAAAAGACGGCGAAACCGTGATTGTAGATGCAGTGGAGGGCTCCCTTTTTACGCAGCCGGACGAGGCGCAGCAAAACCTATATGCAGAAAAAAGGAAAGACCATCTGGCCTATTCGGCCGAACTTAAAAAATACTTGCATGTGCAGCCCGTTACAAAGGACGGCACGCGCATTGAAGTGCATTTAAATATAGGCTCGGTCACGCCGGAGGAGCTGGCCGGTTCCCAATACACAGACGGCGTCGGCCTGTTCCGCACCGAATTTATGTACATGCTGAGCGCCGGCCTGCCCTCGGAGGATGAACAGTTTAAGCAGTATCGAAAGGCCGCCCTTGAGTTCGGGGAACGCCCGCTGATTCTGCGCACCTTGGATATCGGCGGCGACAAGCAGCTTGAAAGCATGGAGCTGCCCCGTGAGGACAACCCGTTTTTGGGACTGCGGGCCTTGCGTCTGTGTTTCGAGCGCCTTTCCGTGTTTAAAACGCAGCTGCGCGCCGCTTTTCGCGCCGGGTGCTACGGGAACGTGTGGATAATGCTGCCGATGGTGGGCAGTATGGATGACATTCGCACTGCAAAACAAATCATTGGAGAGGTAAAAGAGGAATTAGAAAAAGAGGGCGTACAGTATAACCCCGATGTAAAAATCGGAATTATGATTGAAATCCCCGCCATTGCCCTGATTGCGGACATGGCCGCCAAAGAAGTGGATTTTGCCAGCCTTGGCACCAACGACCTCTGCCAGTACCTGACCGCTGTGGACAGGTTAAACCCCCATGTCTCGCAGTACTATCAGACGTATCACCCCTCTATGTTCCGTTTGATAGGCCAAACCGCAGCGGCGTTTCATGCCGCAGGCAAGCCCATCGGCGTATGCGGCGAAATGGGCGGCGACCCTTTGACTGCGGCCGTGTTGATTGGTTTGGGGATACGCAAGCTCAGTATGGGTATCGCTTCCGTCGCCGGCATCAAAAAACTGATTACCGGGCTTACCATTCCAAAAGCGGAAGAACTGGCTGAAAAAGTAGTGACGCTGTCCACGGCGGACGAGGTTGAAGCTTATGTAAAGAGGGAACTTGAATCCCTTGTATAAATTGCAAGAAACGGAGGAATACAGGACAATGTATAAACGCACCGTATTAATTCAAAACCGCACAGGGCTCCATGCCCGACCCGCTACTGAGTTCATCAACTGTGCAAGCAAATTTAATTCTAAAATAACCATTAGAAGTTTAAGCGAGGAAGACGAAGTTGATGCAAAATCCATCATGCTGTTGCTATCTTTGGCGATAGGCCAGGGCGACGAGGTGGAAATCAGCGCCAGAGGCGATGATGAAACGGAAGCTGTCGATGCACTGGTTGCTTTGATAGAATCTAAATTTGATGAAGATTAATGGAGGAGATTTCTCGATGAACCTTACATATACCGAGATGCTCGACACGTTTAACGCCCTTGAAAAAACCTCTGCTTATATCGAAAGCGAATGGAATGATATCGAGCCGTTCCTGAAAGGAAAAACACGTTTAATTTTCCTTGGCTGCGGTTCCAGCTATTCCCTTGCAAGGTCGATGGCTGTCATGACGCAAATGGGCACGGGGATTCCCTCTTTCGCCATGGCGGCGGGCGACGTCCTGCTTCACGCCGGGCGTTATGGAAAATGCTTTGACGGTGCGGCGGTTGTGTGCATTTCCCGTTCGGGGCGCACAAGCGAGATGATTATGGCGCTGGATGCATTGCAATCCGAGGGGTATCACTTCACGGTTGCCTCCCTCGTCTGCGCCGACGGCACGCCGCTTGCTGAAAAAGGCATCCTGACATTGTCTATGCCGTGGGCATTTGATAACAGCGTCTGCCAGACGCGTACCGTCACAAACTTCTATTTCGCCGCCGCATACATTCTGGCGAAAGCAACAGACAACCAAACAGCGCTGGAAGACTTGCGTCATATCTTAAACGGCGGGCCGGAATATATGAAGCATGCGGAAGCCTTGGCGGACGAGCTTTCGTCGTACCCGTGGACGCATTGCGTAGTACTGGCTGACGCCGAACTGGAAGGCATTGCGGAAGAAGGCGCGCTAGCCTTTAAAGAAATATGCCAGCTCCCCTCGAATTATTACCACTTGTTGGATTCGCGCCACGGCCCGATGGTATTGATAGGGAAAGATACGCTGGTACTCGTGGCGCTTGGCGCCGGCAACGAACTGGAACAAAACCTCTTGCATGATATTCACAAGAAAAATGCGCAGGTCGTCGCGTTTTCCGATGTGGATATGAAACCCGAAAACATTCGTGCCAGCATTTACGGCCGCCCGCTGTCCCACATTGCGCGCGGAATCCCGTTTATTGTTTTATGCCAGATGATATCCTATAAAAAATCCTTGAAAACAGGCGCCGACCCTGACAAACCCACCGGATTGGACCCTTGGATTGCACTGTAAAGAATCGAGCTGGCTCCAAGGTAAACAATGAAAACAACCTTATTCCCAAAACAGAAATAGTTCGCTTTCGAGTCGATTTACTCCACCACCCATATGTCAGGCCCGCGCTAAATTTTTTAGCGCGGGCCTGACATTTTTTCTGGAATCTCACAGCCGGTTTTGCTTGGGATTCCTGTGCGTATTCGTTATGTTTTTTCTTCTAGTCCGCGTAAAAGTGCATAGGGTAGGAAAGATATTCCACTGGCTCAATCTTATCTACCGTCATATACCCCGGCGGAGCGTTGATAACGGTGGGAATACGGTTTACCAAAGTAGCGCAGGTGTGATTTACGGTTTCCGGCTTTTGCACGAAGAAAGTGGTGTCCGGTTCGCCGGAAATCTTCCAATCGCACATATCGCCTTCGTCGGGAACAGCCGGCTCATAAATCACCTCGCAAATATAGTCGCCGTAGATGCACTCAATTCACTATACATACAGACTATGCTACCGAAGCTGACATTTCGATCATTTTGCTTAAATTTAGGGTGCCTGCTGTCAATACCCTTTCAGAAAGCTGAGGTTGTATATCAACACTGGATAAAATAATTTTTTTCATTTCTAAAGCAGTTAATTCGGGTCTGTACGATTTTAACAACGCGGCAGCCCCGGCTACATGTGGAGCTGCCATCGACGTTCCATCCTTATGAATGTATCCACCTAATAAATAGGTGCTGTAAATATCAGATCCGGGCGCTGCAATATCAACACTGATTGCGCCATAATTTGAAAAAGGGGCAAGGCCATTATTTTGCGCAGTCGCCGCAACCGATATTATATTATGACATTCAAAGGAAGCGGGATATAAAGGAAAATTATCATTATCAGAAGCATCGTTGCCGGCTGATGCTATAAGCAGTCCATCATAATTTTCTATTGCAAATTTAATACACGGGCAATATGCTCTGTTACCCCAACTGCAGTTAAGAATTGGTATTTTATTTATGCCGGCATAATGAATTGCCCTAATGGCTGCCGAAGCGCTAAAAACATTGTCTCCTATTTTTAAAGCTGCTATTTTAACATTCCAGCATACGCCCGTTATTCCAATTGAATTATTTCCTATTGCTCCGATGGTTCCTGCCACATGCGTACCATGGCCCGTCTCATCTGTGGGACTATAGCCGTCGTTAGAAAAATTCCAATCATATATGCCTCGTCCATATGGAGGGGACCAGATATTATCTTTTAAGTCCGGATGCGCAAATTCAATACCACTGTCCAAAACACCTACAACAATTTTATTATTTCCCGTAGAATAGTCCCACGCCATAGGGGCCTTAATTACTTCCTTACCCCAAAGATAGTAGAAAAACGGATCGTTAGGAATGATATGCGGGAACATAAAATAATCGGGCCTGCTATAGACAACACACGGATTTTCAGAAAGCTTTCTAACTGCATCTATAACTGACAGCTCGTCCTTACCTTTGATATGTATTAATAAGAGGGCTGAAATATTGCTTGTATTTGACAGATTTTGCGGTTGAAATAATGTTTCTACTCTTTCAACCTCAATGTCTTCAAAAATGGGATTATTAATATTTGTCGGTATAATACAGTCTTTATTTATCGCAACAACTACTCTTCCTGTTGCGAAATAGTTAAGCATAGAAATCCCCTTTTCTTTCAAAATATATAATACTAATATGTTTGAAAGCGCAAAAGGTTCCTTTCAAGTATTGCCTTCGCCGATACTGCATGCAAGAAATTCACTCAAAAATAACACTTATGATATAGAAAATCTTGCAATGGGGTGTTATCATGCTTAACAACAATCCGCAGAACTTACAGCAATACTCGGAAAGGCTATGGCTTACAAGGCCATACCCGGCCGGCAATGGGCAGGACTGCATTATCGGTATCTGTTTTAAACAGGATGACGGGAGCTTCGCGTCGGTAGACGCCCTGCGCCTAAACCCGGACGGTATATATTATCACAAAAAGTTGAAATTGGGGACAGAAGACAGTCAGGCGTTTAAATTTTATATTGATTCAATGACAAAGAAATTTTCATCAGGAAATTATACCACCGGGCTTTGCGCGTCAATCCAAAAGCTATTTCTTGGCGGGAAAACAATAGATGAAATAAGCAAGGAGCTAAACCTGCCAAGAACGCACGTCATTTCGCTGTTGCCAAATACTTGACCGCGCATTGCTTTCTCCGTCATGCCGTTTGGTTCAGTATCATACCAATAACCGGATTAAATAATAAATAACAGGTATAAATATTGCAGGCAGCAAATTACCTGTTTTTATTTTTGCAATCTTAAGTAAATTCATCCCGATGCTCATAATCAGTACCGAGCCGATAAGCGATATCTGCGTGACAAGCTCTAAGCTTATATAAGGGGCGATAAATATTGCAAGCAATGTGATCACGCCTTGATATACGCCTACGGTGATTGCTGAAAACAGAACGCCGATCCCCATGGTGGAAGATAAAATCATCGCGATGATGCCGTCAAGGGCAGATTTTGCAAACAGGATATCACTGTTTTTATTGACGCCTTCTTCAATTGAACCGATGATTGCCATCGATCCTACGCAAAAAACCAGCGCCGCCGTAACGAATCCCTGCGCAAAAGCGCCTGTTTCGCCGGGTCTTGCAAATTTCTTTTCACAAAACCTTGCAAAAGCATCAAGCTTGCTTTCTATTCCTATCAACTCGCCAAGAAGCGCGCCGATTGCAAGCGATATAATCATCGTCAATATGTATCTTGAGGAAACCGTTTCGCCAAGAACTATGAAAGCAGCGCTTAAAGCCCCGCTTAAACCGACAACGATAATCGCAAGCCCTACTCCCTGCATTACCGTATCCGTAATGCGTTTGGATAAAAACCTTTTTAGGATAAGGCCCGCCGCTCCGCCGACTAGAATCGCAAAGACATTCACAAGGGTTCCTAAGCCCGCCATATACTCACCTGCTATCGTTTTACGCGCCTGTTCTCAAGTCTTTGATATCCCTGAAAAACATGCTGGATAGCATTATAACACAAAAGTGGATTGCGAAGCAATCCATGAGCGGCGAAGCCGCGGGCGGGCGCTTTGCGCCCGGCTTTTGATGTTTTAAGGTTCTGGGGAACCCGTTCGAAATCTATGATTTCGCAAACGGGTCAGGTTCTTATAACACAAAAGTAAAAACGACAAAAGCCCGTATAAAACGGGCTTTTGTCGTGCGCGCTATCTGTTGGCGAGCATCCAGAACCACAGCGGAAGAGGCGGCCCGCAAAAGGGAGGATAGCAGGGCAGCCACGGCCTGCCGGGGCCGGGACGATGGCCATGTCCGGGCCGTCCGCTGTGGTGGCGGCTTTGAGGCCTGCGGTTTGCAAAACGGTAAGTATGATTGTTACGCAATTCATTCAGCTCCAATCCCAAAGGGTAAATTACTGGCATATGTATCTGATACAGCTTATGTAATCAGGTCTTTACGCGTTCATGAATAAAATATACAAAATCTTTATTTTAAGCTTTTTTAATGCAAAATCAACACTATTTTAAAGAAAAAAGAATATAGTGGAATAAAAGGTGAAAATCTTAAAGCCCGGGGTGTAAGCTGTGAGATTAAACAAAAAAAGGAAAAGAAGCGGCTGGACGTCGGCTTTTATGATAACCGCCGGATTTCTTGCGCTTTTCATATGGCTCGACGTAATCACGCGCCCTGTGATAAAAGGCGTGATTGAATACCATGCAAAGGTGTTTGCGACAAGGCTTTTAAACGAAGCGATGGAGCTGCAGCTCGAAGAAAGCGAAGTGGGTTACGGAAGCCTTGTTGCAATAACTCGCGGGGAAAACGGCGACGTGATGTCTATTGAAGCCGATATGGCGCAGATAAACAGGCTGAAAACGCAGCTTAACCTTGCCGTTGTAGACCGGCTTGAAAACGAGAAAAACCGCGAAATACAATTGCCGGTCGGCACAATCGTCGGAAACCAGTTCACCTCGGGACGCGGTCCGGAAATTACCATCAAAATCATTCCGACAGGGTATGTTCAGTCGGAAATCCAAAACCGTCTGTCGTCGGCGGGAATCAACCAGACACTGCACCAGATCATGCTCAAAGTAAGCGTGCAGGTCATCGCCGTAATGCCGGGATACAACGTGAGAACCGAGACGTCCACGAATTTTCCCATTGCGGAAACCGTGATTGTCGGCAGGATTCCGCAGGGGTACGCGTCGATCGAGACGGGAGCCGCGACTTTCGCACCGATACAAAGTTAATTATGAATTTTTTAAAAATTGTGGTATACTCTAAAAAAGCGGTCCGGCAAATACTTTCGGAGCAATAAGATGGTGAAAAAATGGATAAAACCTTAGCGAACAACAGGATATTGGAGCTTAGAAAAGAGCTTGAGCGCCATGATTACAGGTACTATGTTCTTGACGACCCCGATATAGAGGATTGGCAGTACGACGCGCTTTTGCGGGAACTTACAACACTTGAGGAGGAGTACCCCCAGTTTTACGATGAAAACTCGCCGTCCGTAAGGGTCGGCGGCAAGGCGGGCGCCACGTTTGCCGAGGTGCGCCATGAGGTCCAGATGGGCTCGCTTCAAGACGTTTTCAACGAAGACGAACTGCGCGCGTTCGACGCACGCGTTCGGGAAAAGGTTACGACTCCCGTGTATGTCGTGGAGCCGAAAATCGACGGGCTCTCCGTATCCCTTGAATATGAAAACGGACGGTTTATTCGCGGCTCTACCCGCGGCGACGGGTTGACCGGCGAGGACGTCAGCGAAAATCTTAGGACCGTCCGTTCTATCCCGCTTGCCTTAAGCGGCGCGCCCGCGTATCTAGAGGTGCGTGGCGAAATTTTCATGCCGAGGACAAGCTTCGACCGCGTCGTGGCAGCACAGGAAAACAACGGCGAGAAACCTTTTAAAAATCCGCGTAACGCGGCGGCCGGCTCTATACGTCAGAAAAACCCGAAAATTACCGCGTCACGCGGTCTTGATATATATGTGTTTAACATACAACAGGTACAAAATATACAGATAAGCAACCATATACAGAGCCTTGATTTCCTTAAAGAGCTGGGGTTTAAGGTATCTCCCAGTTACCGCGCGTTTGAGGATATTGGCGGAGTCATCGAGGAAATAAAGCGCATTGGCGAGGGGCGCGGAAGCATGCCCTTTGACATAGACGGCGCCGTAGTCAAGGTGAACAGCTTTTCCGACCGGGAAGTTTTAGGCGGCACCAGTAAGTTCCCGAAATGGGCGGCGGCCTTTAAATATCCGCCTGAAGAAAAGGCAACGGTACTTTTGAAGATTGAAATCAATGTCGGAAGAACGGGCGCGCTCACGCCCACCGCGGTATTCAAGGAGGTCGCGCTTGCGGGTACGAGCGTTACCCGCGCAGTGCTTCATAATCAGGATTTCATAACTGAAAAGGGCATTGCGATCGGAGACGAAATCATTGTGCGCAAGGCCGGCGACATCATCCCGGAGGTCGTTGCCGTAAAAAGCCATAACGGCGCCGCAACATATGAGCTGCCGGAAACATGCCCGTCATGCGGAGCCGCGGCTGTGCGCGGTGACGGAGAAGCAGTCCTCAGGTGTCCAAATCTGGAGTGCCCGGCGCAGCTTTTGCGTAATATGATACATTTTGCAAGCCGCGACGCGATGGATATAGAAGGCCTCGGACCCGCAATTATTGAGCTTTTGGTGGATAATTCCATTGTAAAATCCCCGGCGGATTTGTATCATATTAAAGCGCAGGAGCTGCTGTTCCTTGAGCGGATGGCTGAAAAAAGCGCCGGAAACCTTGTCGCGGCCATCGAAAAATCAAAGACGCGTGACCTTGCGAACTTGATTTTCGCGCTTGGAATCCGCGGAGTGGGCCAGCGGGCGGCTCAGCTTCTGGCTAAAAGGTTCCTTGAAATGGACAAGCTCATCGCCGCAAGCAGTGAGGAAATCGCTTTAATAGAGGGGTTCGGCACGGTTCTTGCGCAAAACACAAGGGAGTTTTTTGATCAGCCGGGAAACTTGAATCTAATCGGGCTTTTGCGCGACGCCGGTGTGAATATGCGATGCTTTTCCGCGCCAACCGGCAATACATTGACCGGAAAAACCTTTGTCTTGACCGGAACATTGCCGGATTTATCCCGCAGTGAAGCCAAGAAACTGATTGAAGATTCAGGCGGCAAGGTGGCTGGCAGCGTCTCGAAAAAAACAGATTATGTCGCCGCCGGGGAAGACGCCGGCAGCAAGCTTGTAAAAGCGCAGCAACTGGGCATAGCCATCATATCTGAAGGGCAGCTTAAGGATTTGTTAAAAGGAGATGAGCCTTTGTGAAAATAGACGTAAGACACACAGCGAAGCTTGCGAAATTATGGCTTAATGAAAATGAAATTGCGGATTTTGAAAAGCAGATGAATGAAATTCTGCGCATCGTCGAAACATTGCCGGAGCTTCCCGACGACGGATTTTTGCTCGACCCGGAAAACGTCATGTCCCTGCGGCCCGATATTGTAGAGCCGTCTCTTTCCCGCAGCGAACTTCTTGCAAACGCCCCGCAAAAGCAGGCGGGGTGCATTGTTGTGCCAAAAACGCTTAAGGAGGGGATTTAATGAGCTTATTTCAGAAAACTGCAACGGAACTCTCCGGAATGCTTAAGTCAAAGCAAATATCCGCGGCGGAGCTTATAAACGACGTTTTTGCGCGAATTGACGCCGTTGAGGACAAGGTTCAGGCATATATCACGCAGACCAGAGCGCTTGCGCTTTCGCAGGCCGAAAAAGTGGACGAAAGACGCCAAAAAGGCGAAGATATGCCGATGCTTTCAGGTATTCCCCTTGCGGTAAAGGATAACATCGGTGTAAAGGGAATCCCGCTTACATGCGCGTCAAAAATGCTTCAAAGCTATATACCGCCTTTTTCCGCAACCGTTATAGATGTTCTTGCAGACAATGGCACAATAATAACAGGAAAGACAAATCTTAATGAGTTTGCGATGGGTTCATCTGGTGAGACGTCTTATTTTAAAATGACACGCAACCCGCAAAACCTTGATCATGTGCCGGGCGGCTCGTCAGGCGGTTCCGCCGCCGCAATTGCCGCCGGTGAAGCCGTCATTTCGCTGGGCACGGATACTGGCGGCTCGGCCCGTCTGCCCGCGTCTTACTGCGGTGTTGTGGGGCTTAGGCCTACATATGGCGCCGTGTCGAGATACGGCGCGGTTGCTTTCGCTTCGTCGCTCGACCAGATTTGCCCTATGGGCCGTTCGGTTGCCGACGTTTCGGCGCTGTTTTCCGAAATATGCGGGCCGGATAAAATGGACGCAACAACGGCAAACCGTGGATACCTCGATTTCACAGCTTCGCTTGACGGTGAAATAAATGGTATGATTATCGGTATTCCCGCTGAATATTTTAGCGACGCCATCGATGCGGATGTCGCAAAGCTCGTGATGGACGCCGTCCGGGTTTTAGAGCGCGAAGGCGCTGTGATAAAGCAAATATCATTGCCTTCAACGGGATATGCGCTTCCGGCATATTTTATTATATCGGCTGCGGAGGCGTCTTCAAACCTTGCGCGTTTTGACGGCGTGCGGTTCGGGCATCGCGCAAACGAATACGTGAATGTGGACGAGCTCATTGAAAAATCACGCGGTGAGGGCTTCGGCGACGAGATAAAGCGCAGGCTTATGCTCGGAACCCACTTTCTAAGCGCCGGTTATTACGACAAGTATTACAAGCGCGCGGCATTGATGCGAAGGCGCATACAAGCTGAATTTGAAGCGGTTTATCAGGATTGCGACTGTATCGTTTCGCCAACGGCGGCGACTACCGCGGCAAAGCTTGATGAAAATATGGACGACCCCGCGAAACGGTATTCGGCGGACTCATGCACGGTTGCAGTCAGCCTTGCGGGGCTGCCTGCGATTTCAGTACCATGCGGAACGGCTCTGGACGGGCTTCCGGTGGGGCTCCAGATAATCGGCAAAAGATTTTCGGAGGAGCAGGTGCTTAAAATGGCGTACAGGTTTGAAACAGCCACAGGAGGCCCCAAATCGTTATCTGTGATAAATCAGTAAGGAGTACAACATGGACATATATAACAGTAAGTACGATATTGTAATCGGGCTTGAAGTACACGCCGAGCTTTGCACAAAGACAAAAGGCTTTTGCGATTGCAAGAACGAATTCGGAGGCGAAGTCAATACAAATTGCTGTCCGGGCTGTATTGGGTTGCCGGGTACGCTTCCGACGCTGAACGAAGAGGTTGTGAACTTTGCCTTAAAAGCCGGGCATGCTTTAAACTGCGAGGTAAACTTATATTCAAAGTACGACCGGAAAAATTATTTCTATCCCGATTTGGCGAAAGGCTACCAGACGACGCAGTTTGACGTGCCTATCTGCCATAACGGCTATGTTGATTTGCTTGAGGAATCCGGCGAAACAAAGCGCATCAGGGTGGCGAGGGTACACATCGAGGAGGACACCGCCAAGCTCATACACGAGGAGAGCTTTGACGGAACGCTGATAGACTTTAACCGCAGCGGAGTACCGTTAATCGAGATTGTTTCCGAGCCTGATTTGCGCAGCGGCAGGGATGCGAAGCTGTATCTTGAAACGCTGCGCTTAATCCTAGTTGCGATTGGAGTGTCTGACGGCAAAATGCAGGAGGGTTCAATCCGCTGCGACGTAAACGTTTCGGTTATGCCAAAGGGCTGCGAGGTTTTCGGCACGCGCGTTGAGATGAAAAACGTAAACACCTTTACAGGCGCCGTTCGCGCGATTGAGTATGAAGCCGAACGCCAGATTGCGCTTTTGGAAAGCGGCGGAAAAATTTTTCAGGAAACGCGGCGCTGGGACGATGCGGAAGGAAAAAACTTCCTGATGCGTTCAAAGGAGGACGCAAATGACTACCGGTATTTCCCGGAGCCGGATTTGCTAACGCTATCCCTTAGCAAAGCGCATGTTGACGCGTTAAAGGAGAGCTTGCCGGAGCTGCCGAACGCCCGTATATTAAGACTGATGAAGGATTATGGCTTAAAGTTTTTCGACGCGCAATTATTGATGGAAAACCTCGAAAAATGCGCATTTTTTGAGGAGTGCGCCGCCCTGGACAAGTGTAAACCCCAAAACCTTTCCAACTGGATACTCGGCGACATTTCACGGCTTTTAAACGCCGAAAACCTGACGCTTTCAGACACGAAGCTAACAAGCAAATCGCTGTGCGAAATGGTCGGAATGATTGAATCCGGCGCGATTTCAAGCGCTGCCGGAAAGACGATTATCGAGATTATATTGTATGAGGAAAAATCACCGGGCGATATTGTAAAGGAAAAAGGATTGTCGCAAATCAGCGATTTGAGCGCGCTTGAATCCATCGCGAAAGCGGTTGTTGAAGCAAACGCAGGGCCCGTCGAGCAGTACAATTCCGGCAAAACAAACGTGCTCGGATTCCTTGTCGGACAGTGCATGAAGCAATCAAAAGGACAGGGAAATCCCGCCGTTTTAAAAGAAATTTTGTTGAAATTAATAAAAAAATAATATATAATATATTTTAACTGGATTTTCCAAATTAATTTGCAAATCTTTGTACTATACACATACTCAATTTGTGGTATACTTAGAGCTAGTTGATACCCATATAGAGTATGAAGGAGACATGAACCAAAATGGTGTTTTCGCCTTTGAATAAGGTGCGCGAGTATAAAAGGGGCGCGCTTAAGGAGTTCTTCGAACATATCGACGCGCTTTTAGAAAGCGATGAGGTAAAGCAGCTTGACGATTATCGGCAGCATTATTGTTTTTCACGGTTGCAGCACTCTATTGACGTGGCGTACTACAGCTTTTTCCTGTCAAAACTGTTCGGGTGGGATTCAAAGTCGGCGGCGCGCGCCGGACTGCTGCACGACATGTTCTTGTACGACTGCCACGACGATTCTTACAAAGTGAAGAGCCATTTGCGTCTGCACCCGAAAATCGCGCTTGAAAACGCCCGCGGAATTTGTGAACTGAATGAAATCGAAGAGGATATCATCAAAAAACATATGTGGCTGATAACGATGCGTCCGCCGCGGTACAAAGAAAGCTATATCGTGACGTTTGTCGATAAATACTGTGCGCTTCGGGAGCTTTGTATCAGCGTGACAAGGAGATGCGGAGAAAAATTCGCCGCAAGAAATGGATACGGAAGCTTAAACAGGGCATAAAAAGAGCCTTGCGGACTTAACCGCAAGGCTCTTTTTATTTTATTGACAATGGACAACCGCGGCACATTCTATTTTCCGCGTCTGCGGGCGCGCCTGCCGCCGGTTGGGTTTTCCGCCGCATCAAGCCGCTCTATCGGTATTTCTTTAGGGGCCTCCACTCCGAGGACGACCTTTTCGCCGGTGATGTCAACGACCGTTGCGATGATGTTGTCGCCAATGACAAAGGATTCCCCGATTCTCCTGCTGATAACTAGCATAGGTTAGACCATTCCTTCCGGCAGCTTGAAGCTGCATACGCGGACACGCACTTTGATTCCCACTCGTGGGTTTCATACCCCGCCGCTTGGCGTTCGTGCAACCAAATCAGTTGTAAGGGCGAAATCCGCTCGCGTTACCTTTCGGCGCTTTCTTCATCCTCGCCGCTTAAGTAAAACCGGATGGGGTAATCCTTGTTTGCAAGGATTATCTGCTTGGCTACACGGTTTTTTGGGTCAATGACGATCGGGCTTTTTAAGTTCACCGTCGTTTTTGAGACGTCGCGCGGAACGGCGGCGATCACCAGAAAGACAAGCCCGTCCGTTTTGCCGCCGAACGCTCTTAAATCCTCGGGCTCCATCTCGGGCTCGTAGCCGTCGATAATCTCAAATGGATTGAACACTACAAAGCAGGGAATCGTCTGGTTTATGGCCTGATACCACATCAACGTGACGTCTTCCTCCTGTTTTGTTATGAGCGCGTAGTTATCAATCTCCTCAAAGCCGTACAGGCCCTGAGGCATGTTGAATATATGCTCGTTATCGACATCCAGCGGTCCAAAAACGGCACTGTTCACTAACATTTGCATCCTCCGTAAACATCGTTGAGATATAAATGGGGTCCATTATTCGCCGGGGGGAGGCACATAGTTCGGGTCGGCGCTTCTAGGGACATAAATGGGCGAGCCGACATATTCAATGACGACCTCGGGATACTGCTGGACGGAATACTCTATGCTGGCGGGGACATACTCAAGCTCCGGCCTTGAATTGACGTGCCAGTCGAACGTGAGCGAATCCATCTGGAAATCAAACGAGATAGAGCCCGGCTGCACGTTAATCTGCGGAGCCTGAGGCGGGCCGTGGGGATTGCTTACCTGAACAGGAGCCGCCTTTGCGGCAGCCGCATCGATGATCGGCTCTCCCTGTCCTGCGGCGTCAATCATCGCGCTGCCGTTTTCAGCATAGGTGCGCGCGGCTTCCGCGGCGCCTGCCCTGCCTTGCTGCGCAAAGTCCCCGGTTGAGCGTATGGCGCTCTTAAGACCTGCATTAGCCCTCGCCTCTGTTGTGTCGATGTTGACGCGCGCGGGCGTCGTCTGGATGTTCGCGGCGCCTTTATTGCGCGTGACATTTACAGCGGGAAGCTGCGTGTTTTGCTGAAGCGCCGCGCGTGTTGTCTGCGTTTCAATTTTGATGGGGATTGAACTGATTTTCAGTAACGGTTGCATGTGTTTTCACCACCTAAGAATAAGTTGTATATATAGTATTATCATTAACGGATAAAATTGAAGATTGAGGGCTGCAATAAGCGGGAACCCATTTGCAGGGCGGCGTTATAAACATATTCCTGCATTTTGAAGTCCATGATTGCCTGATATGGGTCCATAAACTCAAGATGCCCCTGCTGTTCGATCATCGTGTCATTTTGCTTTTCAAGACGGGAAACCGTAAAGTCAAGGTATGCGGCGTCGGCGCCGATCTGCGTAATCTGGACTCCGATGTTGTCGGCTGACGCCCTGAATTTGTCAAGAAGCGCACCGCCTCTTTCGGGGTCGCCGCCGCCGCCGCGTAAAAACGCAACCATCTCGTTTATGACATTGTAGATGTTATCATCGCCCGAGCCTAAAAAATCAAGGCCGACCAGCGTGTTTTTAAACGCGGAATTGGACGCTACGTTCTGGCTGTCGGGAGCGGGCTTCATCTGGAACCCAAGCCCCAAGTCTACGTATGCGGCGTCACGGAACAGGTAAGCATGCTCGCCTTCTTTGTCGATTTGGTCTACCCTTACGCCGTTATAGTGCAGGACTCCCGTTTCCACAAATGGTATGTTATCTACGCCGTCAACATAAGTGTGGCCGTCGGGCAAAGCGCTAAAGGCGTCATCATAACGGGGGTCGCCGGGCTCAATGATCATTTCGACGTCCTTGACGGTAAACGGCTGCGTTTTTGTGTTTGTCCCGCCGAACAGGTACCGGTCGGAGTATTGACCGTTTGCGCATGATAAAATCTGGTCGCGCAGCTTCTCAAGCTCGGTGGCTATGATGTTGCGCTCGTCTTTGCCGGAGGTTCCGCTTAACCCGACGATGAACCGGTCCGATATATCCTTCGTAAGGTCGGATATCTTCATCAACTGGCCCTCGGCGCCGGCAAAGGTGTTTCTTGTGGTAATCGCGTTATCAAGGTAACCGTCAAGCCGCGCAAGGCTGCGACGAAGCGTCATGGCCCTTACGCCGTCCGCCGTGTTCTCGGCCATCATGTTGAACTTGCGCCCGCTTGCGACCCTGTAGTTGCCGTCGTTTAAAAGGCTCAGGTTCCGGTTTAGGTTGGACGTATAGTTCCTTGCTATCGTTGTATTGGTAATACGCATTTACTTCTCCTCCTATCTGCCAACGACGCCCATGCCGTTTATGATTCTGTCGAGCGCTTCATCCAGCGCTGTCATGTAACGGGCCGCCGCGTTGTAGAAATTCTGGTATTGCATCATGCTGATGCCCTCCTCGTCGATTGAGACCGCCGATACCGCATCGCGCCTGTCGGCAAGCGTGCTGATAACGACAAATGAGGCGTCGAGCTTGCTTGTGTTGGCCTTGTGGTCAAGAGACGCGTCGCTTTGCATATTAATCAGAAAGTTCTCGAAAGTGCCGGAAAAGGCTGCGTTTGTAAACGTGTTCGTCTCGGTGAACAGCTCTTTGAACTTGAAGATGTTGTCGTTTGCCGCGGCCGTCACATTCTTGAGCGACAGTATGTTCCGGGTGTCCTGGGCGTCCAGCCTGACATGGGTGTTGGTCGTGCTGCCGCCGCCGGGCGCAGGCGCGTTCGCGTTCGCGCTTGTGGTAATGGAAAAAGTGGAGTCCGTCGCTAAATCCGGCGGAGCGTCGTTCGGGCTTCCGGAAAGAAGCTCATAGAAATTAATACTGGTGTTCCTTGCCCACGGATAAGCCTGGTCGGCGGGGCTTGACATAAATGTTCTCGTAGTTTTTGTATCCGGGTCGTATACTTCCATTATAACGGCGTCGCCCGCGGAGGTTTCCTTGAACAGATACCTGTTATCGGGTATTTTCTGCATTGGAGGCCAGGTATTCGGATCCGCCGGATCGAACAGGCCCGGGTCGTAATCTTCCGGGATGGCCTTCGGCTTAAAATCGATAGAGCGCATCCACGCCGGAGGCGTGCCGGCGATTTCAAGCTTGGGCTCCGCTAAGGTAGCGGGCTTTTCCTTTGACGCGGTCATATAAAGCGGGTCGTCAAGCCAGCTTTGCGATATGGATATGTTCGAGGCCGTAATCCGCGCGTCTACGATTACGGGGGCTGCCGTCAAGCTGTCCAGCGTTGCGTCTTCGGTCGGCATGATGCTGAAAACAACTTTGCCGTCGTCCATGAAGCTGAGCTTTTGCATTTGGCCGTCCGCGTCATAGCTTACTTCGGCAAAGTATACCGAGCCGTCGTCCATAGTCACGGATACATAGTCGGGAGCGTCGGGATCGATGGGGTCGCCGGGGTAGTTTGCGTCGCCCGGCCTTACCGCCGCGAAAGTCATTGCGTAGTTTTTGCCTGAAAGCTCCAAGGTCCCGGGAGCGATGCTTTGCATCCACGGGGGATCCGGCTGGGCGGCGATTGTAAGCGATCTTGGCACGAACAGGTTTTCGTCTTTGGTCGCCGGGTACATCCCGCCGCTTCTTTCGGACTCCTGCTCCGTGATGTTGTTTACCCTGTTAAACGCCTCGGCAAGCATGGCGGCGTATTCGTCAAGGCTTGCCTGATAATAAGGTATGCCTCTAAACGTATTGCTGCCCTGAGCGATTGTAGTCGGCCCGACGCCGTTTATAACGTCAAGGAAGCCTTTGAGGCCGCCCCTGAAGAGCTTGAGCGTGACGTCTCCCATGTTGTCGCGCATCTCGTCGCTGGCGTTTGAGAAATCGATGCCCTTCGCGTTAATCGGGAAGCCGGAAATACCGTCGACGACGTGGATGCTGACAAAACCGTTGTCATCCTCGCGGACCTCAAACTTGTTGAATGAGCCGGAATCGACAAGCACCACGTTCGGAACCTCGGGCGGCCTGCCGGAATTTTTAAGCTCAATGCTTAACTGATCAATCACATGGTCGGCGGCAATTTGCACGGGAGTCCTTACGATCTGGATATCGACATACTCCGCAAGCCTGTCGATGAGCAGGTTGCGCGCATCCTGAAGCTCGTTTGAGGGGTTGCCGTAAAAATGGTCTTCCTTAATCCTTACGTTTAAGTCCGCGATTTTTTCAAGCAAATCGTTGACTTCGGCGCTGACCGTCGTCTTAAGGTCGTTTGTCTGCTGCTGCCTTGCAATCGCCAAGTCGTTCGCGTTTTGGTTGATGATCTGAACAAGCTCGTTCGCGGTGTTCCTTACGACCATCGCAAGCTCCTTGCTGTCGGCCTGCGCCAGCAGCTTGTCGATTGCGGTATAAAGGTCGCCCATCTTCGCGTGCAGGCCGTTTGTCTGAATTTCATCAAATATATTGTTAATATCCGTAAGTCCGCTTTGCCGTATGCCAAGCTCGCCGTAAGACGTAGCTTCCATACGGTAGCGGTTGTCAAGGTACGGATCGCGGATTTGCGTAATTGCCTTTACGGTAGCGCCCTGGCCCGGAAATTGGGTGCCAAAGGTGGTAAATTTCATTGCGCCGCCGGCCGAATTAAGGGATACCTGATCAACCCTCTGGCGCGTGTAGCCGGGGGTTTGGGTGTTGGCTATGTTATGGCCCACGGTATCAAGCCCTAGCTGGCCGATAGCGATCGCCCTTTTTGCGGTTTCAAAGGATAAAAAGGTTGGTCGGATCATAATGTGTGCCTCCCTAATGCCTGTCAGACGGATTTCTTTAAAACATGGCCTTCTCCGCCGGAGACAGGCTTCGCGGCGGTACCGGGTTTTGAGTATGTCGAGGTTCTTGACTTGTCGATATGGTTTATCGACCGCTCAATAGAATAGATACGCTCTTCAATTAGCGTCTGGCATTTTTCGTTTAGGAACTTGACCTCGTCAAGACGGGATTTTAAAGCTGTAAGCAGCGACTGGAAGCGTCCCTGCTGAGAAAGCGGCATTTCACTAATCACTTCGCTTAAGCTTGAGCCTTTAAGCGACAGCTTTTCACGGTAATTCTGCACGTTGGAATCAAAGCCCCTCGACAAAAGGACAAACACCTGTTCCTCTTTGATTATACCGTCAAGAGTCGCGACGTCGAACTTCGCAATTGCCGAAAGCTTTCTTGTAAGAAGCTCGGACAATTTCGTGTAGTTTTGAAAAAATTCATCTAGATATGCGTAAAACTTGTCGTAATAAAGCTCTAGGTCAACATAAGAAACCGCAGAATGATCGGCCATCTGTTATTCCCCCAGAATAGCATCTACCAGCGCTTCCACCGGAACGCGATAAGTGCCGTTTTTGACTTCTGCGCGAAGCTCCGCTAAACGCTCGGGCGAAGCGGGAGCGTTGATATCGCGCTGGATCGCCGATTTAAGCGACACGAACGCCTTGTCGGCAATCGCGGTATTGCCGTGCGAAAACTCCGCAATATCGGTGGCTTTTCCGGACTTATTGCCGGATGCGGCCTCCCCTTTTGCTTTAGCGGGTTCTCCCGACTTTTGCCCCCTGTAAATGCCGTAACCACCTGTTACATCGATTTTCATGGTATTCACCTTCCTGATTCAAGAGTGCTTAAAGGGTGCGGTAAGAAAGGAATATAAAATTTCCTATAACTGTTTTCGGTATGTACATTGAAAACTTTAGTCTTTTTTATAAATTGTTTTTTCTTATTTTATCAGATTTTACGTATAAAACAAAGAGGATTCATAAAATAAAATAATGGAAGCTAAGAACAATTTCTTTTTATATGAAATATTTCTGCATATTGCACAAATAAAAGGCGAACCATTCTACTGAATTTAGTCGAATATGTTTGAAATATCTTAAAATATAATTTTGAACATACAATATGCACAATGAATCAATTAAATTTTATAACTAATGACAATTTTTAAGCTGTGTTTGCGAATAAAAAACATAAGGAAAATCCTAAAAAAATATTCTGCTTATAAAATTTTACTTTTTGCACAAACAAAAGCCAAATAATTCCGTCAAATTTAGTCGAATATGTTTGCAATATCTTAAAATAGAATTTTGAACATACAATATATACAATAATAATATAAAATATTATGCACAATGATGAATTTTTGAGTTCTTTTTATGAACAAAAAATGGCGAATAATGTCGATTGAATGCGGTTTTTGCTGCCCGCAGAGTTGACAAGTAATATTGCGTAATTTATAATACGAAATAGAAACTATATGGTGCGTATTACAAAGCGTATAACCACTATATATATCGGTCAAGAGAAAGCTTTTTTAAAGAGGGAGGCTGTACATATGAATTTTAACAGCGTAAAATCCGCAACAATGGAGCGCTCGCTGAGCGCGTTGTGGCAAAGGGCGCAGTTGATTTCCCACAATATCGCGAACGAAGATACTCCGGGGTACAAGGCGAAGCGGCTTGCGTTTGAAAACATACTCCAAAAGGAGATTCATTCCGCGAGAAGCTCAAAAAATATGAGCCGGTCGCAAAAAGCCGCGAAGATTAGCGGGGCGCAGTCGGTGATATACGATCTTAAGCACCTTTCCGGCAGGGCCGACGGCAACAACGTCGTCCTTGACAACGAGCACATCGAGCTTGCCCGCGTGCAATTGCAGTACCAAGCGTTAAGAGACAAAATAAACGGACACTATGCAAACCTGAAGTACGCGATAAGCGGCGGACGATAACGGACGGAGGTAACTTAGAATGGCATTTTTAAGCTCACTGGATATCGCGGGCTCCGGCATGACAGCGCAGAAGCGCAGGCTTGACGTTATCGCCGAGAATATCGCAAACCGCGACACCACAAGGACGGAGGACGGCGGCCCGTATCACCGCAAGCTCAGCGTATTTAACGAAATAAGGTCGCAAAGTTATTTTGACAATATAAAGCGCGCGGTGGAAAAAGACCAAGGGCGCTACGGGCGCTACGCAAACCTTTCGCGGCTGCATGCAAATCAGGATCAGGGCGAGTTTTACAGGCAGCTTGAGCGGGCGCGCGTCATGAACGACGGGGGGCCGAAAGGCGGCGTCGCGCTAACGCAGGTTTTTGAGGACAGGGAAACCCCGCTTGTTCCGGTTTACGACCCGAACCATCCGGACGCTGACGAAGAAGGCTATGTCTGGATGCCGAATGTCGACACCACCGTCGAGATGATTGACGCTATGGCGGCCACTCGAAGCTACAGCGCAAACATAGCCGCATTCGAGGCCATCAAGGGCATGGCAAGGCAGGCGCTGGAAATCAGAGGTCAATAATAATACATAATATATATAATATATCAGGGGGTTTTAATTATGAATATCATACCGGTTAGCAGCAATTCCGCGATTACCCCTTTCCAGTCGGCTTTTCCGGCCGCCGCGAAAACGAAGGAGCCAACGACGTTTCAGTCAATGTTTGAAGACGCGGTTTCAAACATTGAAAACTTAAACTCGATCAAAGATCAGGATTCCTTCGACCTTGCGCTCGGCAACCTCGACGACATCGGCGCGATGCAGGTGAACAGCCAAAAAGCGGAGGTCGCGCTCCAGCTGTTCGTGCAGATGCGCAACAGGATTATCGAAAGTTATCAGGAAATCCTGCGAATCAACGTTTAATACCATCAGGATAATAAACCGCATACAATACTATTGGTAATATATTGATATGAAAAAAGAGTTGCTTTTCCGGCAGAATTTAAATCCGGGAGCAATCGGAAGAATGGTACATAATTATGAGAGAGAGAATAAATAGCATAATTGAACGGACAAGGGAAATATGGGCAAGCGCATCACGGCGGGCGCGGATTATCTTGTTATGCTCCGTCGGCGCTGCATTTGCTTTGGCTATTGTCCTGACGGTTGTTTTTAACCAGGCTAGGTACGTCTCGCTGTACTATGACTTGAACCAGGCGGATAACGCGCATGTCATAGCGCTTTTAAACGACGCGGGGATTCCTTATCAGGTTGATGGCGGACGCGTGCTTGTCTCGGAATCGGATGAGGGCCGGGCAAGGCTCATGCTTGCCGTCCAAGGCTTTGAGAACCCGGGGTTCGGCTATGAGCAGCAAAACAGCGGCGGGCTTACAGCGACCCAGCAGGATAAGAACAGGCGGGAGATACAGGGCCTTCAGGACCGCTTGCAGGCGACGATTGAGCTGTTTCCGGAAGTGACGAAGGCGGTTGTCACCATCAGCATGCCGGAGCGCACGATGTTCGCGCTGCAAAACAACGAAACGCCCGTTTCGGCTTCTATTACCATCACAAAGCGTCTGGGCCGCTCGCTCTCACAGGAGCAGGTTCAGGGAATCATCAACATAGTCAAGGATTCCGTTCAGGGCCTTGCGGAGGAAAACATTTCCATTGTCGACAGCGAAAGCGGCGACCTGAAGCTGCTGCTTTCACAGGAAGGGGATATGCAAAGCAAAAAGCTTGAATTAACGCAGATGGTCAGCAATTCCCTGCGCGATCATATCACAAGGGTGGTACAGCCGGCGTATGGCTCCGATAATGTTGCGATTGAGGTAGTCGCAACGCTTAATACGGACTCAAGCGTCAGAGAATCCATTACATACCAGCCAATCGACCCGAACAACCCGCAGAATAACCCGCTTGACTACTCCGAACACGAAAGGGAGCAAACGGGCGGCGAATTCCCGATCGTCGGGGGAGTTCCCGGCGCTCAGGATAACGTCGGCACCCCGCAGTATGTCGCTGAGGAAGGCGAAGCCGGGGACGTTTCCTATTACAGTAGCCACGATATATACGATTACCTTGTCGGCAGCCTAAGAGAACAGATTACAAAAGACGGGTTTGTTGTCGAAAGGGCGTCCGCTTCGATATTGATCAACGCAACCGCGCTGCGCGAGGGTGAGCGCGATTCGATTATCGCGCTTGCGTCAAACGCGTCCGGCATCCCGTCTGAAAACATAACGGTGCAAAATATCCCGTTTTATGTTCGCGATATCATACCGACCCCGATTACGCAGGACCTTGGAAGACTGCTTATCATCTCGGGGCTTGGGTTCCTTGCGCTGTGTATCCTGCTTCTCGTGATTCTCACGGCGCTTTCCCGCCGCAAGAAGGCAAGGCTTGCAGCCGAAGCCGCCGCGATGGATGAGGAGTCTGATTACGACGAAAACGGCGTGTCGCTGATGGGCTATCTGGAAGGAGCCGAGGAAGAGGAATTCGAGCCCATAGCGCTTCAGGAATCCACGGAGCAGCGGCTTAAGATGCAAATCAAAGACCTTGCCGAATCCGACCCGGAAATCGTTGCGCAGCTTGTCAAGACATGGCTTCTTTCCAGTAGTTAATGCAATAAAATATCATGCAATATACCGTTTCAACTTACTCATAAACAGGAGGAAAACACGATGCCGCAAAGTACTTTAAGCGACGCCCAAAAAGCGGCGACAATCATGATTTCGCTCGGCTCCGAGGCCGCCGCAGGCGTGTACAAATTTTTATCGGAAGACGATGTGGAACAGCTGACGTATGAAATCGCGAAGATTCAAAAGCTAAGCTCCGAGGATGTTGAAACGATACTAAACGATTTCTACTCCCTTTGCCTAACGCAAAAGGTCGTCACGGAGGGCGGCGTGAACTACGCGAGAAACGTATTGGAAAAAGCGTTCGGAGCGCAGGTCGCAAGCTCGCTTTTAGAGCGAGTTACGCGCTCCTTAAAAACAAAGGCGTTCGAGTTTATAAGAAAAGCCGACTACAAAAACCTTATGACTACAATCCAGCACGAAAACCCGCAAACGATAGCGCTTATCCTCTCCTATGCCAGAAGCGACCAGGCGTCCACAATCATATCGGAGCTTCCGAAAGAGGTGCGCATCGAGGTTGTCGAGCGCATCGCCAAGATGGATAGGACGTCCCCCGAAATCATAAACCAGGTCGAAAAGGTGTTAGAGCGCAAGTTCGCGTCGATGGTCTCCATGGACTTTACAGAGGTCGGCGGAATCAACTATATCGCGGACGTCATGAACCACATTGACCGCAGCTCCGAAAAATACATCTTCGACGAGCTTTATAAACGCGACGCTAAGCTCGCCGACGAAATCCGCAACAAAATGTTCATCTTCGAGGATATCCTCCTGCTCGACGGCATGTCGATACAGCGCTTTTTGCGCGACGTCGACAGCAAAGACCTGGTCGTCGCGCTCAAGGGCTCGAATCAGGAGGTCGCGGACATCATATTCCAAAATATGTCGCAGCGTATGGGCGAGACCGTGCGAAGCGATATGGAGTACCTGCACAATGTGCGCATGCGCGACGTCGAGGAGGCCCAGCAGCGTATCGTAGGAGTAATCCGCAAGCTTGAAGAGGAAGGCGAAATCGTCATTTCCAAGGGCGGAAAGGATGATATTCTTGTCTAGAATCGTGAAATCAATGTCCGTTGTAGACGACAGGGCGCGCATGTCCGCGCACGAATTGCTGCCGGAGATTGACAGGATGCCCGTCATCAAGCCGGGAGCGTTCAGTTACCATCACAACCTATACTCCGACGAGACGCTGTTTGTTCCGGATAAAAACGGCTACCTTGACGAACTAAACCGTATCAGGGTCGAAATTGCTGAAGCAAAAAACGAGCTGAGGAAGTTAAAGGGAAAGACCGAGGAAGCGCTGATAGAGCAGGAACGTGAGAAAGAGCGGCTTAAGCTGGAAAAGCAGGAGCGCGAGGAAGCAAGGCAGCGTGAGATTGCCCTTTCAAACGTACCCGCCGCGAAGGAGGAGGCCGCAAGGATTTTAGCCGAATCGCAGGAAAGCGCCGCCGCCATGATTTTGCAGGCAGAGGCCGAGGGCTCCAAAATAAAAGAGGATGCCCAAAGCCACGGGTATCTCGAGGGCTTTGAAAAGGGCTTTAAGCAGGCGACAGACGAGTTTACCGCAGAAAACAACCCAAAGATGAAAGGGCTCGACGATTTGCTTGAGGAGCTTTCGAATTACCG
Source organism: Oscillospiraceae bacterium (assembly GCA_009777635.1). Classification (GTDB taxonomy): domain Bacteria; phylum Bacillota; class Clostridia; order Oscillospirales; family Ruminococcaceae; genus WRAV01. The sequence goes on from WRLK01000010.1 coordinate 41,992, forward strand.
CGAGGAAATGATTGCGCGCAACGAAAAGGATTTATTGGACGTCGTATTTACCGTTGCGGAAAAAATTGTGGGCTACGAGATTAAAAGCGAACCGCGCACCGTTGCGTCCATGCTTTACAAAACGCTGGACGACAACCGCCGCGAGGAATATATTAGGATTACGATTTCGCCTGATTTAATGCCGGTTGACGCGAAAATCAGCGAAGAAATCAAACAGCTGATTATATCCGCCGCACCGCAAGCCATGCTTTATATCGAGAGCGATGAATCTGACGGCACATGTTACGTCGAAACCGACAAAGGAATTACCGACTTAAGTGTAAAAACACAGCTTAACAACGCCAGAAAGCTGCTGGAAGACGATCAATACAACTAGTAATATCAAAAATTATTTATACTAACGGTAAACTATTTTACGGGGGATAAAGCCATTGGCACTTGATTTTTCAAACAGATTGAGCCGGGTTTCAAAAGGCGATACGTCCAGCCGCATGGGGAAGATCGATAAAATCATCGGGTTGATGGTGGAGTCGATCGGCCCCACCGCGACGATTGGCGAAATGTGCAAGATTTATGCGTCCGGCGGCCATACGATAAACGCCGAGGTTGTCGGCTTCCGCGAGGACAAAGTGCTGCTGATGCCGTATTCCGATCTTGCGGGCGTGGCTCCCGGCAGCCTTGTCGAAGCCACGAAAACAAAGCTCACGATCCCGGTTTCGGATAAACTCATCGGGCGCGTAGTAAATTCTTTGGGCGAGCCGCTGGACGGCCTTGAAAGCCTTGAGGGCGAGCAGAAATACGAAGTAGAGGCGGTGGCCTCAAACCCGTTTTCCCGCCCTAGGATCGACACGAAAATGACGTTCGGGATCAAGGCGATCGACGGGCTTTTGACAATCGGGAAAGGCCAGCGTATGGGCATATTCGCCGGCACCGGCGTTGGGAAATCCACGCTTCTCGGGATGATTGCAAGAAACGTGCATGCCGACGTCAACGTCATAGCCCTCGTGGGCGAGCGTGGGCGTGAGGTCCGCGAGTTTATAGAGCGCGATTTGGGCGAAGAGGGACTAAAGCGGTCCGTCGTGGTCGTGGCGACGTCCGACCAGCCCGCGATGCTGCGCTTGAAATGCCCTATGGCCGCCACTGCCATCTGCGAATATTTCAAGGACAAAGGCAGCAACGTTTTGCTGATGATGGATTCCCTGACGCGCTTTGCGATGGCGCAACGCGAGATTGGGCTCGCCTCAGGCGAGCCGCCTATCGCAAGGGGATATACGCCGTCGATGTATACCGCGATGCCGAAGCTTTTAGAGCGTACCGGAAGATTTGAAAAGGGCTCCATCACCGGTATTTATACGGTTCTTGTAGAGGGCGACGACACAAACGAGCCGATTTCCGATACTGTCCGCGGCATCATAGACGGGCATATCATACTGTCAAGGAAGATTGCCTCAAGGAACCATTATCCCGCAATCGACGTGCTTGGCAGCATATCGCGCCTTATGAACGACATCGACGACAAGAATCAGGTGGACGCCGCGAACAAACTGCGTTACATTATGAGCGTTTATGAATCTAATTATGATTTAATCTCAATCGGCGCGTATAAAAAAGGCTCGAACCACGAGCTTGACACGGCAATCGCGAAAATCGGCAAGATCAACAAATTTTTGCAGCAGGAAGTGTCGGAAAAGTTCGGTTACGAAGAAACTGTCGAAATGATAAAGCAAGTGATTGCTTGAGCGTTATGATGAGATGAAGAAATTTATATTTACGCTTCAAAAGCTGCTTGATTACAAAATTCAGGTGCTCGACGCAGAGCGCGCCACCCTCGCGGAGATGAACGCGGTACTGCGCAGCTTTGAAGATACGCTCGCGTCGCTTCGGGCTGAGCGGGCGCGGCGCTCCAGTGAGTACCAGAAGCAAATCGCCGCGGGGATTACGCCGGTCGACATGCAGATGCACCGAAATTACCTGCGCACACTTGACGACTTAATCTTCCAAAAGGAAGTGCAGATAGATATGCAGCGCAAGGTCATCGACAAGCAGATGGACAAGGTTCGCGAAACGAATATGGATATCTCAACCATGGAAAAGCTCAAGGAAACAAGGCTGGAGGAATATAATTACCTTGAACGGAAAGAACAGGAGTTATTTATCGAAGAGTTTATCAGCAATAAAAAAGTAATGTCCGACGCGCAATGAACGCCTCCGACCGTATGCCAATCCTTAATTATGTCAAAAAACTCCGATTTTGTTACCACGCCCTGATTATATATGGAGTATCGTGATATAACTGGTATAGAACAGAAAGGGGGCTGAGATACATGAACCCGGTAACAAGTATAACCCCGGCGCCGGAAGCGGCTGGAGTTAAGGCCCAGGCGGGAAAGCCTTCAAAAGACGCCGGAGCTGATTTTCAAAGTATGTTGGAGTCCGCGATAAACACTCCGGAAGCGACAAGGGAAGCGCGGCAAAGTGAAAAAGGCGATGCTAAAGCCGCGAAATTTCCAGAAGCCGGTGAGGAATCCGGCATAAACCCGGAAAACGAGAACGAAGCCGTTAATGCTGAGATATCAGCCGCCATGACAGCCGCGGTAAGCGTTACGTTCGGCCAGCAGATAGAAACAATAGACGCGCATGCGTCCCCCGGGACGGCACAGGAGCCGATTGAAGAAACGAGGGCGCAAGCCCCGGCGCCACCGGAAACTCCCGCCGCACAAGCGGAGTCAAAAGCCCACGAATCGCGCGGGCAGGAAGTCCCGATGGGAACCGAGGAGCCTTTACAAGCACAGGAGTCACAGAAAGAACAGTCTTCGGCGCACTCCGATGCTTCAAGCCGCGGCACAAACGTACAAAAGCAACACTATCATGAGGACGCCCCGGCATCTGACATACACAGGGAGCTTAGGGCGGAAAGCTACGCTTACCGAATAAGCAGGGCGCCGGCCGGCGAGGAGGCTTCAAAGCTTGGCGAAATGTTCCAGAAAGCGGCGCAGGAGCTGGGTCAAAACCAAAACAAGCCGGTGACGATAGAAGTTCAAAACCCCGCGGAAGAAGCGGCGATTGAAGAGCCAAAAACGGCAGATGTTTCCGAAAAAGCCGTGGGCGCAGGGCAAAAAGAAATCGATGAAGCAGGTGCTTCGGCTACGCGAAAGACAAACGACAACCATCGGCCAAACGTGACAAAGCCGGAACAAAGTACTATAAAAGCGTCTAAAAAGCTTGACCACAAAGACTATACGCCATCCACGCAGGCGGCGCGCGAACCGGAAGCAACCGTGCGGGAAACCGAAAAACCGTCCGACGCGAAGCCGCAGCCGGTCAGGGCGCCGGACCAGATAGAACAAATCAGGGCACAGGTCATCCGTAACATCGAGCAGGAGAGAATGGAGTTCAGGATGCAGCTGAACCCGCAGGAATTAGGAAGAATCAACGTAAAGATGATTCTTGAAGGCGGAAAGCTCGCAGTCCAGATTACGGCGTTCAACCCGAAAGCGGCGGATATGCTCACACGGCAGGCCGACGGGCTCATAGCAGCCCTTAAGACAGGGAATATGGAAGTATCCTCTGTGAACATCGTGACGGCGGGAGAAAACGTAAGCGCCGACATGAACAGCGAATACAACCTTGCAAACCCGCAGAGAGACAGCCAAAACCCGGATAGGCCGGAAGGCGCGGGACGAATCGGCGAAGCCAAAGGCGAGACGGAATCCGGCGCCGAAACCGAGGAAGAGATAAAGCCTCAAGGGCTTCTCAACTATTTGATTTGATCGAAAGGAGATTACTATGTCAAATGTAAATAGTGCTAATGATATATTTGCACCAATTAACTCAGGAATAACATCAAGCACAGCTATAAAGGGCAAGAGTGCGGACGAAATGGGGATGGATGATTTCTTCAAGCTCTTAGTCGCCCAGATGACAAACCAGGATATGACGGACCCGCAGAGCAACACCGAATTTATCGCACAAATGGCGCAGTTTTCCTCCCTGCAAGGTATGAAGACTTTACAGGAATACCAGCTTTCGTCTTACGCGGTGTCATACGTCGGCAAGCACGTCACAATCGCACAGGTAAACCAGCAGACGGGGGAGCTTGAAACGATCGCGGGCAAGGTTGAAAGCGTCACCTTCTACGACGGGCGGCCGCAGGTGATCGTAAACGGTACGGGATACGAGCTACATACTGTCATGGAGGTAGGCGTAGCGCCGGGCGACAGGACGCCGGAAGAGGGCAATGGAATCAAACAGCCGCAAAGCTACACCGAAGCGCTTCTGCTGTACAAGGGCAAGCTTGTGACGCTGACATATACGGGCGAGAACGACGAAGAGCAGGAGCTTACAGGCGTCGTCGAAACGGTAAGACAAAGGGACAGCGCGTTCTTCGTGGTGATAGACGACAAGGAATACCTTGCTAGCGCAAAAACTATAAAGGACATTCAAGAGGCGCCGGCTCAAGAGCCGGAAAACAGCGAGCTGGATTAACAGACAATACAGATAATACACAAGATACACAAGCGCTCCAATCCCTAATATGAAAGGAAGAATTTATTATGATGAGATCACTTTCGTCCGCGGTTGCAGGTCTTCGAACCCACCAGACTAAGATGGACGTTATCGGTAATAATATAGCAAACGTAAACACATACGGCTTTAAGGCTAGCCGAACCACGTTCCAGGACGTATACTACCAGAATATTTCAAGCGGAAGCCGCGCGCAGGGTGCAATGAGCGGCGGAACAAACCCGACGCAGATCGGTTACGGCTCGTCCGTTGCGACAATTGACATGCTGATTACGCAGTCCGGTTCAGCTTCTACGGACCGCGCGCTTGACGTTTTCATCGCGGGCGAGGGTTTCCTCACGGCGAAAGACCCGTCCGGCAACCTGATTTACACCCGGCTTGGCAACCTTCGTTTTGACGGCGAGGGCAACCTTGTAGACGGCACCGGAAATTTGATTCAAGGGTTCCCCATGGACGCCGACGGACGCCCCATAATCAGCCCGGACGGCACCATCTCGGTTTCAGAGCTTTCTGCCATTAAATGCGACCCTGAAATCCTTAATAAGCTGACCGATATTTTCATCAGCAGGACCGGCGCGATCGTCGGCATTTTGCCGGGCGAGGCTGAAATGGGAGACATAAACAAAGCGCTTGACAGATACGGCATTGACCCCGATTCAATCACAATCCCGCCCGATTCTGTTTATTCCGGCGGCGTCAAGATGGTTGTCGGCTCGCTGCCCTCCGATTTGAACGCTCTTAGCACGGCAATCTTCGGCACCGGCGGCAACATTGCAAGCATAGATTTTGGCGACGTGGGATTGCCCGATATGGCCGGATATGAAATTACAGTTACATCAGGCAATACCATTACTTTCTTCAGGCCCGGAGTTCCGGCTTCCCCCGGCGTGCCTGCCCAACCGGAAGTCGTCTATGAGGGGCGTATAAGTAACGGTAAAATTGAGCTGAAGAACAGTTCGGGTAAAGTCGCCATGGTCATTAACCTTGAGACTACCGCTCCGCTCGTTCCAGTACCTTCGGCGCGCAGTGATTTAAATGTTGCTTATGATCCAAGCAATCCGGCTCATGCCCCGCTGACGCCGCAGCCTAACCCGAACCATCCGGATAATAACGGAGGCGTTTGGGGCACTGATCCGGATTTCCCCCTTGAGGCTACCGGCGCGGAAGACTACGTCACGCTTGTTGGCGCAGGCTCGCAAATACCTTCGCCTGTAGCTATGGGGCCGCTGAATTTCCAAATTACGACCATGGACAAGGGCGGCAACATTGTAAAGCTGCCAAGAGACGCGGACGGCAATTACATCCCGTCGCCTCCGCCCACGGGCGCGAATCCGTTTGAAGCGGCGCCCGGCGGCTCGATGGACGGCTTCACTATCGCGTCTACCAGAGCAATTACGACCGCGAGCGACGCGTTCAGCATAGGCACGGCAAGAACGGCGGAAGGTATCAGGCTTCCCATCGGCAACCTTGCCCTTGCGAAGTTCCGCAACGCGGCGGGGCTTGCGGCCGCGGGCGGAAGCTACCTGGCTGAGACGTTCAACTCCGGCGAGGCGATTTTCGTACTGCCCAGCCTTGAGGGCACAGGGGCCGTAGAGGCCGGATACCTCGAAATGTCGAACGTCGACCTCTCGAAGGAGTTCACGGAAATGATTACAACACAGCGCGGCTTCCAGGCAAACTCAAGGATTGTCTCGGTTTCAGACGAAATGCTTCAGGAGCTTGTCAATCTAAAACGATAAAATTATCCATAATATAGGTTAACAACGCACTTCGGCGGAGGATTTAATCCTCCGCCGGGTACGCGTTTATTTTAAGGAGTAGGCAAAATGATAGAAGTTACAAAGCTAAACAAGAAAAAATTCATTTTAAATTGTGAGCTGATTGAGTCTATCGAATCCACGCCGGATACGGTCATCACGCTTAGAAACGGCAAGCTTTACATTGTCACCGAGCCGCCGGAACTGATCGTTGCAATGACCGTCAAATTCAAACAAAACCTTTTTAGCGGGCTTTTGCCGCTTATCAAGCGCGGCGACGGCCACCCTGAAGGGCAGGAGGCCTCCGCCGAATGAATATTGCATTTCCATTAGGGCTTTTGATTTGTATTGTCCTTTTGGTTTTTGGCATTGTTTTCGGGCAGGATTCAGGATATATCGCGGGATTTTTAAACGCGCCCGCATTTTTGATTGTTGTGGGCGGCACGGCGGCTGCGCTGTTTGCGTCGTTTCCGGTAAGGATGACTGCCAAAATGTTTAGGCATATCCCGGTTATATTGGGGCTTACAAAGCAAGACCCGGCTAAGACTATAAAAATCATTGCGGATTTGTCGTACGTAGCGCGTAAGCAAGGGCTTTTGTCGCTTGAAGAAAGCGTGGAGGAATACGACGATGTTTTTTTGCGTGACAGCGTAAAGCTTGCGGTTGACGCGGTCGACCCCGTAAAAACGCGGATGCAGCTTGAAAACGAGCTTTCCGTCATCGAGGCGCGGCACGCGCAAAACTGGGAGATCTACGACAGGGGGGCGGCCCTCGCGCCTGGCTTCGGTATGCTGGGGACGCTTGCCGGTATTATCATCATGTTCGGTGGCTTAAGGTTTGAGGAAGAGGGCGGCATGCCGTTTTTTTCCGGAAGTCTGTCGCTTGCGTTTGCCGCCGTATTTTACGGCATACTTCTGGTAAATTTGTTTTTTATACCGGCAGCCTCGCAGCTTCGGGCGGCGCACGCCGAGGAAATGTTTTGCAAGGAGCTTATAATCGAGGGCGTTATTGCGATACAGGCGGGCGAAAATCCGCGCCATATCGAGGAGAAGCTTAAAACCTTTTTAACGCAGTCGGAGCGCCGGAAAGCGGAAGCCGCATACGACGAAGAAGCATAGAAAATATTTTGCTTTTTTAAATTTTTATGGTATGATAGAAAGTAGGTGTGCTGTGTCAAGGAGAAAAATCGCAAGACGCTGCGATTTGGGAAGTCAATGGCTTCATGCTTACGCAGGCACGGTCACTATACTTCTGGCTGTTTTGCTTTTGCTGGTTTCAATGTCCACCCTTGACATTTACCGCTTTAACACGCTTGTTTCGCAATTGATGCACGCGTCGGGAACATCGGTAAAAATCGCGGCAAACGCAGCCGACGCCGCCCCGGTCACTCCCGGCTTGAGGGAATTATCCGAAAATATCGAAAAACACATACTTAAGGCGGGGCTTGAGAATGCGGCCCGCGTTTCATACGGCCATGGGTATGTGTTCGTAAGATTTAGCGGCGATACGCTGTTCGAGCCCGATACCGCCGTATTAAACAGGCAAGGGCGAGAGATACTACAAGTTATTGGCGAAGATATCCCGGCTTTCATGGAAAGCTACGCGGCGGTAAGCATCCACGGGCACACGGCGTCAATTCCAGACGGGGCGGGATACGGTGTTTCCGACAGGATGTTTTCAGCACAGCGCGCAAACGCCGTCTTAGCCGTACTGGAAGATACGGCTGCTGCTCCGGATCATCTTTTCGCAATCGGATGGGGCGGGGCGAGGCCGATTGCGGGGCGCGGGAATAGCCGCCGGATTGAAATTTTAATAAGCGCAAAAGATTTACAAGGAGAACAGCTAGACAACATATATGCAAAACTGGTAGAATGATATGTGAAAAACCATGAACGGGAGTTCATGTGCAGTTTACACGATTATGCCGATCGTCATGATTTTAACTTCAACTCGAACCTATTACATGTATGGAACGGGGGGAACTCCGATAAATGGAAGTATTGTCACAAAGCCAAATAGACGACCTTTTAAATTCGCTGACATCACCGGGCGCCGACCTTGAGGAAGATTCGGGCAGTATCGACCCCGGCGCGAAACGTGTAAAGGAATACGACTTTCGCACTCCGAAGCGGTTTACAAAAGAACAGCTTAAAATCGTTTCAAGCGTTTATGAAAACTATTCGAGGCTATTATCCTCATACCTTACAAGCATGCTCAGGCTTTTTGTAGAGATAGAATGCACGCACATCGAGGAGCAGCGGTATTCCGAGTTCAACCTGGCGCTGCCGGACCAGGTCATGACGGGTATCGGCGAAATCCGGTTTACAGGATCGACTGAAGAAAACAACGTGATCATCATGGATTTCGCAAGGCCTATCGCCTTTGCGATTATCGAGCGCCTGTTAGGCGGAACCGGCGACGGGATCGAAATCGAGCGCGATTTTACCGAGATCGAATTGTCGCTGATGGAAAATGTCTTCAAGGGCGCGTTTCCACAGATGTCGGACTCATGGTTTAACTATTTCGAGCTTGACACGCTTTATCGCAAGATAGAGACAAACTCGCGCCTGATGCAGGTCATCGGCCCTGACGATACGGTCGTCATTATCATGCTTGACGTCACGATGAAAGATTTGCAGGGCAGAATCAGTATCTGTATCCCGGCTGTGTGCCTTGAGGAGATCCTCAAGCGGATAGATTTGCAGAACATCAGAAACTTAAGGCGCATCAACAGCGCAAGCGACAAGGAACGCCGCGAGCTCGTCATGAATTACCTTCAGGAAAGCGAACTTGAAATGCGCTGCGTTGTCGGGCGCGCAGAAGTGAATCTGGGAGATGTGTATTATCTCAGCGTGGGCGACGTGCTCCAGCTTGGAAAGCCAATCAGCGACCCCGTGGACTTAAACGTCGGGGAATCCTGCTGGTTTCACGGTAAAATCGGTATCCAAAGAGGGAAAAAGGCGATTCAAATCCAGGAAGTTTTGTAGTAAACGAGGTGTGTTGACAGTATGGCCGATGAAATATTTACGCCAATGGAAATAGATACGATCGGCGAAATTATGAATATCAGCATGGGATCTGCGGCAACGGCGGCTTCTACGCTGCTTGACAACAAGGTCACGATTACGACCCCGGTCGTACAGGTCGCTACGTTCGAAGACTTCAGGATTGATCAGCTCGAGCCTGCGATTGCTGTTGAAATCACGTATGTAGAGGGCATATCCGGCTCCAATATCCTCATCCTGAGAAGGGAGGACGTCCGCGTCATTTTATCAATGATGATGATGACGGAGCTCCCTGCGGATTTCGAGGTGGACGAAATGGCGCAAAGCGCCATATGTGAGCTCATGAACCAGATGATGGGCTCTTCGGCAACGGTTTTGTCGTGTTTTCTGGGCCGGACAATCAACATTTCCACGCCCGAGCCCGTCGCGATTGACGAGATAGACGAGTTTAAGACAAGGCATTTCGGCGACAACCCCGAAATTCTGACCATCTCGTTCGAGCTTGAAATCGCCGATAAGATGAAAACCACGTTCCTGTGCGCGATGCATATCGAGCTTGCAAAAGAGATTATCGATATATCGCTTAACTTTGGCTCCGAAGAGGAAGAAGAACCTGTGCATGAAGAAGTTCTTCCTCCCCCGATGCCTCAGGCTCCGCCGCCGATGCCTGAGCCGCAGCCGATGCCTCAGGCGCCGCCTATAACGCAGGAGCCGTATCCGCAAGCGCCGCCGATGCAAGAACCGATGGCGCCGCCGATGCAGCAGCCGTACCCGCAGCAGCCGTATCCGCAGCAGCCTTACGCACCGCCGTACCCGCAGCAGCAATATCCGGCGCCCGGTTACGGGTACCCGATGCCGCAGGCCCCGGCAGCCCCGATTAAGGTTCAGGACTATAACTACAACGATTTCGGCGGAGACGGGGGCTTCGGCAAGGACGCCCCGACAAATCTTGATTTGATTATGGGCGTTCCGGTTATGGTGACGGTCGAGCTGGGACGGACAAAAAGGAAAATCAAAGAAATACTGGAGTTTGGGCAAGGCACGATTGTGGAGCTTGACAAGCAGGCAGGGTCCCAGGTGGATGTAATCGTGAACGGTCAGCTTATCGCACGTGGGGACGTCGTCGTCGTAGACGACAACTTCAGCATCCGCATTACGGAGATACTAAAGAGCCGCGATTCGCTGGGGATAGTTTAATTAATCATTGAAATATTTATAGGTAGGTGCAACTGATATGAGTAAGATTCTAGTGGTTGACGATGCGGCTTTTATGCGTATGATGATAAAGGATACGCTTAACAAGCTGGGGTATACCGACGTCGAGGAGGCTGCCGATGGCGCGATTGCCGTCGAGAAATTCCAGCAGCTCGGCCCCGATTTGGTAATGCTTGACGTTACCATGCCGAACCTTGACGGAATAGGCGCGCTTAAAGCAATCAAACAGCTCAAGCCCGACGCGAAGGTCGTCATGTGTTCCGCGATGGGGCAGGAATCCATGGTCGTCGAAGCCATCAAGCTCGGCGCGCTGGATTTTATTGTCAAGCCGTTTAAACCTGACAGAATTGCAAAAACTATGAAAGCTGTGCTGGGATAACTTATGCAAACGGGAGAACATATACAGACTTTCTATAACGGCATGGCAATCGTCGGTTCGCTGGTTATTACGGCGCTTGTTATTGTGCTTACTTATCTGGCCAGCCGCTGGTACGCGGGAAAAATGAAATACAGCGTAGCGGGCCGCCATCTTAAGGTTGTGGACAGGGTTGCCTTGGGATACGGATGTGCGCTGATTGTCGTACAGGCCGGGGACAAGTTTTACCTTCTCGGTCAGGGCGACAAGAGCATCCGGCTTATCTGCGAGCTTGAGGGATTTACTCCGGAGCTTTATGAGACCTTGGGGAATCAAGCGCCATTCCAGCAGCTTTTTGAGGGATTTTTGAAAAAATCGAAAGGGAAAGACGCGTCAAACGATAGCGGTGGAGGATAGTGAACAGATTCGTATTAATTAGATGCGCGACACTACTTTTGCTTGTGATTGTTTTTGCCGCGTTTTTGGGTATACCGGCCTCGGCTGCGGTTGATGGGGTTTTTCCCGGCGCTTTGGACGCGCCCGACGCACTCGGAGGCGGCCCCGGTACAATGGATGCCAACCTCGATAATCCGAACGTCAGCATACAGATAAACGGCGAGGGTTCGGACACGGTTCGCATCGTGCTTTTGCTTACCGTGCTGACGGTGCTGCCGTCGATTCTTTTGATGATGACCTGCTTTACGCGGATTGTCATCGTGTTTTCACTCATGCGAAACGCCCTTGGGCTCCAGCAGACGCCGCCGAACCAGGTGGTGATTGGGCTTGCATTGTTTTTAACCTTTTTTATCATGAACCCCGTAATCACGGAAATCAACGAAAATGCCTACCAGCCTTTCAGCGAAGCGGAGATTAGCTCGGCTGAATTTCTTGACAGGGCGAAGGTTCCGGTAAGGGATTTCATGCTAAGACAAACAAGAAACGACGATATCAACCTGTTTTTATCGCTTGCGGACAGACCACGCCCGGCGCCCGGCGCTATTGACGAGTATACGATGGACGTTGTGGTCTCGGCATTTATTACAAGCGAAATAAAACGGGCTTTTACTATTGGATTCTTTCTTTTTATTCCGTTTTTGCTGATCGACATGGTTGTTGCAAGTGCGCTGATGTCAATGGGTATGATGATGCTTCCGCCGGCAATGATTTCGCTGCCGTTTAAGATATTGCTGTTTATAACGGTCGATGGATGGGGGCTGTTAATCCGGACGATTGTAGCAAGCTACAACTTGTAAATGAATGGGGTTCGCCGGGAAGGTGGGTGTTAAATGGATACCGGATTTATTACGGACATCATGATGGAATCGTTTTTAACTGCGCTGATGCTGGCTTTGCCGCCCTTATTGGTATCGCTTGCGGTAGGGCTTATCATTTCGATACTTCAGGCGGCTACGCAGGTTTCCGAGCAGACGCTGACGTTTGTGCCGAAGCTTTTGGCGATCGGTATAACATTGGTGCTTTTAGGCCCGTGGATGCTGGAGGTCCTAAGCGATTACACCGTGCGTTTATTTGACACCGTTTCGCGTTACGCATAAAAAGAATTAAGGGTATATAGCGTGTATATTGATTTAACGAATTATCTTGTTTTTCTGCTGGTTATGACCAGGATGGCCGGATTGTTCCTCTTTAACCCGATTTTTTCAAGGACAAACGTTCCGGTCATGGTCAACACGGGCCTTGCGTTTGTGATTGCGGTCCTCTTGACGGGAAGCATACCGTTCTCGCCCATGCAGGATGTGACGCTTTACACTTTTTTTTACCTCGTGCTGAGGGAATTGTCCGTGGGCATGTTTGCAGGCGTGATTATACGGATGTTTATGTCGGTGATCGCAATCGGCGGCGAGGCGATAGACATGCAGATGGGCATCGGGATGGCGAAGGCGTTCGACCCCGCGACAAACGCGTCGATTTCCGTTTCGGCGCAGATCATAAACGTTATGTTCATCCTTGGTTTTTTCCAGACAAACGCACACCTTACACTCATCAGCATGACGGCGAAAACCTTTGACATCATCCCGCTTGGGAATATCTCGTTTAATGCAGAGAATTTCCTTGCGGTTGCGGAGCTTATCTCGCTTGTCATATTGCTTGCGGTAAAGCTCTGTATGCCGATATTGGTCATAGAAATCATCGTGACGTTCGCGGTCGGCATGATCATGAGGGTAGTACCGCAGATTAACGTTTTTGTCATCAGCATACAGCTAAAGCTTTTAATCGGGCTTTTGGCGATGGTCATACTAGTCCCCGCGTTTGCCGCCTTCTGCGAGAACCTGATTACCCTGTCTTTTGAGCATATCGAGCAAATATGGTTAAATTTTGTATAGCAAAACGGTATAGCTTAAAGGAATGCTTATGTTTCGTGCAAATTTTAGTCATATTTTTTTGATAAAATGAAGCCAGTTATCCATATAAGAGACTGTGAATACAGGTTCTAAAGGGGGGATATTCTCGTGCCGGATTCAAGCGGTGAAAAAACCGAGAAAGCCAGCCCGAAAAAGCGGCGGGACGAAAGAAAAAAAGGCAATGTCTTCATGAGCAAGGACGTTGTTACGATTGTTACTTTGATCTCCTCTTTTTACATAATACGATTTTTCATAATGAATATTTTAACAGGAGCGCAGCAGAACTTCCACAACCAGATGGTAAGGGCCGCCACAATCGAAAACATAACGGGCGGCGACGCTTCCAACATGTTTACCGAGATCGCGGTCATCATCGCTACGACGATTGTGCCGGCGATGCTAATCATCGGATTCATCGGCATTATGGCGACAATGGCGCAGACAAGATTTTTGTTCACAATGGAATCGCTTAAGTTTAAAATGAGCAGGCTCAACCCGTTAAACGGCATCAAGAAAATGTTCTCGCTAAAAGGGCTTGTGGAGCTTTTAAAATCGCTTATCAAGGTTTCGATCATCATCGCGATTTTATATATGAGGATCATCAGGGATATACATTTTTTGCCTAACATCATCGATATGGACGTCATGCAGGCGGCGGTTTTCGCGGGCGAGGAAATAATGAGCCTGCTTCTGACGGTTGGAATCGCGTTTATCGCGGTCGCGGCGGGGGATTTTCTTTACCAGCGCTGGGACTACGAAAGACAGATTAAGATGACAAAGCAAGAGGTCAAGGACGAATACAAGCAGATGGAAGGCAACCCCGAGATCAAGGGGGCTATCAAGCGCAAGCAGCGCGAATTCGCGGAGAAGCGCATGATGTCGCAGGTCAAGGATGCCGACGTTGTAGTAAGGAACCCGACGCACTTTGCCGTTGCGTTAAAATATAAGATAGACGAAGATATGGCGCCTATCGTTTTGGCAAAGGGGGCCGACATAATAGCGCAAAAGATTATTGAAGAGGCTCAAAAACACGGCGTTGCGACAGTGGAAAATCCGCCTTTGGCGAGAGGGTTGTACGCGGCGTCCGAATTGGAGGAGCCGATTCCCGCGGAGTTTTTCCAGCCGGTTGCGGAGGTTCTTGCGTGGGTATTCAGCACAAAGGAAAGTAAGACGGTCAATACGGGATATCCCGCGAGGGAATCATAATATCATTGCCGCAGCCAATAAAAGCAATTAAAAAAGGAGGATGAAGCCGTGAAAATTTTGACAAACCTTGTTTCTGTTTTTGTTATCATTATCATTGCTTTCCTCATCATTCCGCTTCCGGCGTTTTTCCTCGACTTTATGTTTATCTTCAACATCGCAATCTCCCTTATCATTTTGATGATTGCAATGTACATAAAGGAGACGCTTGAGTTCTCGGTATTCCCGGCGCTCATGCTCGTCACAACGCTGATACGCCTGTCGCTTAGCATTTCGTCCACAAGAATGATTCTCACAAATCAAGGGCAAGCCGGTCAGGTTATCGCCACATTCGGCGATTTCGTCTTAGCCGGCAACCCTGTAGTCGGTTTTATAGTTTTTATCATCATAATTATCGTAAACCTGCTTGTTATCACAAAGGGCGCCGAGCGCGTCGCCGAGGTTTCGGCGAGGTTTACGCTGGACGCAATGCCCGGAAAACAGATGGCGATAGACGCCGACTTAAACTCCGGGCTCATCGACGAGCAGGAGGCAAGGGCGCGCCGCAGCAAGATTCAAAGGGAAGCGGACTTCTTCGGCAGCATGGACGGCGCCACAAAGTTTGTAAAAGGCGACGCTATCGCCAATATCATAATCACGCTGGTGAACTTTATAGGCGGCGTTGTGATAGGCATGGTAACAAGCGGGATGCCGTTTGCTCAGGTTTTGAGCGTCTACTCGATCGCGACCGTTGGCGACGGGCTTGTATCGCAGGTCCCGGCCATTTTGATCGCCACCGCCACAGGTATGATCGTAACGCGCGCCTCCAGCGAGGACAGCCTTGCAAACGTGCTGACGCAGCAGATGTTCAGCCAGCCGATGGCGCTTATCATAGCGGGTAGCAGCATTGCTTTGATGGCGTTTATACCGGGTGCGCCCGTTTTGCAGATACTGTTTATTTCGGCGATTATCTTAACCCTTGGCATAGTTTTGCGAAACAGCAAGGTGAGAGCGATGCAGACCGCCGGGGCAGGCGCGGACGGAGCTCCGCTGCCTGAGGATATACCTGAAATGCTAAACGAGGCCAATTACTACAAAAACATCGAAAACGTATACGGCCTTTTAAATGTGGACCCAATAGAAATGGAGTTCGGCTATTCCCTTGTCCCGCTTGTGGATGAAAGCTCAGGCGGCAGCTTCATAGACAGGATTGTCATGTTCAGAAAGCAGTTTGCAACGGAATACGGCGTTGTTATCCCGACGGTGAGGCTGCGCGACAACGGGCTTCTAAACCCGAACCAGTACGTTGTGAAGCTAAAGGGTGAGGAGATCGGCAAAGGCGAAATCTTAGTGGATTACTATCTCGCCCTTGACCCGGGCGGCGCGTCCGAGGATGTCGACGGCATCGACACGATCGAGCCGGCTTACGGCATCCCCGCCAAGTGGATCACCGAGGATATGCGTGAAACCGCCGAGGTTTACGGTTACACGGTCATCGACCCGCTTTCGGTCATCGTGACGCACATGAGCGAGCTGATAAAACAGCATGTTCACGAACTTTTGAGCCGCCAGGATATTTCGTCGCTGCTTGAAAACGTATCGAAGCAAAACCCGGCCGTCGTTGCTGATGTGATCCCGAATGTCGTATCAATCGGCGATTTGCAGAAAATACTGTGCAACCTGCTCCGTGAGGGCGTGCCGATTAAGGATATGGAGACAATCCTTGAAACCCTTGGCGATTACGGCACAGGGCTCAAGGACACCGACATGCTGACCGAATACGTGAGGCAGCGGCTACGCCGGACGATCACAAGGCAGTATGTCAGCGGGAATGTGCTAAAGGTCGTAACGATAGACCAAGACGTCGAGCAGGCGATACTTGGAAGCATCAAAAAAGGCGAGCACGGAACGTACATGGCGCTGGAGCCTGAAAAGGTTCAGGTGATTGTCGGCAACCTTATTGAAAACATCAATGCGATAAAGGATATCGTTTCCGTACCTGTCGTGCTAACGTCGCCGATTGTGCGCATTTACCTGAAGAAGATGCTCGACCAGTTTAACCCAAACATCACGGTGCTGTCGTTTAGCGAGATCGACCCGAACGTGCAGATACAGGCGCTTGCGAACGTACAGTTCTAACCATTACCGCGATAACGCTTAAAGGAGGTGAGCCGCATGGCCCATGAAAATATGGCAGCACATAACGATATAGACGGGCTTTGGCGCGCTTACCTGGAAAACAGGAGCCAGGAGCTGAGAAATGAAATCGTAATGCATTATTCCGGCCTTGTCAAGATCATCGCGCTGCGTATGCGCGGAACATATAAAAACTACGCGCAGGTTGACGACGTGGTAAATCAGGGGATTATCGCGCTGATTGACACGGTCGAAAAGTTCGACGTTTCAAAAGGGTTTAAGTTTGAGACGTTCGCCACGATCAAAATCAAAGGCGCCGTTATTGACTATATCAGGTCGCAGGATTGGGTCCCGCGAAGGCTGCGCAAGCTTTCCGGCGAGCTTGACGACGCGTATAACGCGCTTTACTCCGAGCTTGGACGCCAGCCGACCCACGCGGAGATAGCCAAAAAGCTGAACATTACGACGGAACAGCTTGACCGTGTGGTTGAGTCCACATATAACTTCAACCTGCTCTCATATGAGGAGGTCGTCTGGCAGAAGATGTCGTCGATGGGCGATGAGCCGGCAAGCAGCAGCGTCGAAGATTCGCCTGAGGCAAAGCTTATGGAAAACGAGCTTAAAACACAGCTTGCGTCGGCGATCGAGCGCCTGAATGAACGGGAAAGGACAGTCATCTCGCTTTATTATTACGAAAAGCTAAGGCTCAAGGAAATCGCCGACGTCCTAGGCGTCAGCGAATCGCGGGTGTGCCAGATACATTCCATGGCGCTTGTGAAGATGAAAAAAACCATGAAGGACGCAGGGTTCGAGCATTAAACGAAGGAGGCGAATACCATGCTAAGGGGATATTACACGGCGGCGTCCGGTATCGTGACGCAGGAGAAAAAGCTTAACACATACGCAAACAACATCTCAAACTCAAACACGGCGGGATATAAAAAAGACAATATGATCGCCGGCGTGTTCGGCGAGCATCTGGCGGTGCGCATGAATGCGTACCAGAACACGCGCCACCATGCAATCGGCCCCGGCGTTTACATGCAGAGGATCGATGAAAAATATACGGATTACACGCAAGGAACTTTCGACTTTACGCAACGCCCGATGGATATCGCGATACAGGGCGAGGGATTCTTCGTCATCTCCCGCGGGGATGAGGAATACTTAACGCGCGACGGGCAGTTTTCGCTTGACGAGGAAGGGTATCTTATCCTGCCGGGGTTCGGCCGCGTGATGGGCGAGGGCGGGGAAATTGAGATCGAAACGTCGCGCTTCCATGTAGACGCGATGGGAAACGTTTACCGTATACCGGAAGAGTCCGAGCCCGACGAGGAGCCGGAGCTTTTAGACCGGCTTTTAATCGTGGCGCCGGAGAACTGGGATACGCTCGACAAGGCGAGAGACAGCCTGTTTACCGTGGGGGAGGACGGGTACGCCCCGGTGGAATGGGAAAACACCGAGATATTGCAAGGGGCGGTTGAGCGCTCAAACATCAACATGGCGGAGGAGATGACGCGCGTCATAGCATCGCAAAGGGCGCTTCAAAGCAACAGCCAGATTGTAAGGATGTACGATGATTTAGCGGATAAGATCACGACGCAAATTTCCAGGGTATAATAGGGTATGGAGGTGTGGTAAATGATTAGAGGATTTTACAGCGCCCGCGCGGGCTTAATCGCGCACCAGGAACATATGAGCGTAATCGCAAACAACCTTGCGAACATCAATACGCATGGGTTCAAGCCGATGCGCTCGGCGTTTACGGATTTGATGTACCAGAACTTAAACCGTGTGCGAAACGAAAACGCCGCGCAGACAGGGCACGGCGTTAAAATCAATAAAACAGATATTATGATGCAGCAGGGGGCTCACGAGTCCACGCAGAGGATGCTTGACTTTGTAATCGTCGACGACCTTGATTCAAGGGGGTTTTTCATGCTTGAAACGGAAGCCGGAAATATCCGCTATTCGCGCGCCGGTAACTTTTCCCTAAGCCTTAGGGACGATATATATTACCTTGTAAACGGCAACGGAGATTACGTGCTTAATTCCGAAGGCGAGCGGATCGAAATCGAGTTTAACGAGTATACATACGAAACGGTATACCAGACCGATGAAAACGGAGACTTGATTCTTGACGATGATGGGAACCCGATTGTTGAGAGGGTTATCGAGCATAAATCGAATCCCGATTACGAACATATGGTTTTTGACCCTTCGGTAATCGGCGTGTTCCGTTTTGATAACCCGTGGGGGCTTGAAGCCGTAAACGCAAATTCCTTCATCGAGACGGAGATGTCCGGCGAACCGGTAGCGGTTGAAATTCCAAGGCTTATGCAAGGGTACTTGGAGCGTTCCGCCGTTGAAACCGCAAACGAGATGGCGAATGTCATAGTGGCGCAAAGGGCGTTTAGCTTTTCATCGCGCATGGTTCAGGTGGCTGATGAAATTGAGCAGACAATCAACCAGCTCCGGTAAAAAATCAGCACAAAATCAAGCGCCCCGCAGCAAGCTACGGGGTATGCCCCGCTCGGGTTACACAAACGCAAGCGGCGGGGTATGAAACCCACGAGTGGGAATAAAAGCGAGGCAGGGCGTAAAAGTGGATCAAATAAAACATGAAGAAGGCGAAACCCAACAGGAACAGGCGTTAAAACCTGCAATCAAGGTAGCCATTACGCAAAACCGGCTGGAAGCGTATATCGAGCTTTCAAGGACTTCTACGTTCACGCTCAACCCCGAGCCCTGTGACATTAAAGCGGCGCTTAAAGAGGCGGGCGTTGTGTACGGCATAAACGAAGCCGTTATCGAAACGCTGTCTGAAAACCCGTCATACACCGATGCGGTGCTTATTGCGAGCGGCTTTTCCGAGCAAGTCGGCGAGAACGGGTATTTGAAATATCTAATCGAGAAGAAAAAAGACTTAAAGCCTACGGTAAACGCCGACGGTACGGTGGATTACCGAAATCTGGGGCTTATACATAACGTGGAGCCAAACGAGGCTTTATGCGAAGTTTATCATCCGACAAAGGGCGAGGACGGCCGCGACGTTTGCGGAAATGTTCTTGAGGGCCGGATGGGCAGGGACATTGCGATTCCGACGGGGAAAAATACAAGATACGACGAAGAGTCAAAGCTTGTTTTATCAACGGCGTCAGGCGGCGTGGATGTCGATTCAAAAGGCGTAATAAGCGTAGTCGATATTTTAAAGCTCAACACTGTGGATAACTCCACCGGCGATATTGTTTTCAACGGTGATGTAATCGTAAACGGCGACGTGGCGTCGGGTTTTAAGGTTGACGCGCAGGGCAGCATTGTGGTCAAGGGAACCGTTGAAGGCTCAAAGCTTATCGCGAAAGGCGATATCATGGTTGGAATTGCGGTTAACGGTATGAATACCGCGAAAATTCGAACGGAAGGCTCGCTTAAATGCAAGCATATACAAAATTGCAATATCACGGTAGGAGGAGATATCTTTGCCGACAGCATCATGCATTGCAATATCGAGTGCAACGGCAGCATTGAGCTTAAAGGCAAGCGCGGCGCGATTATAGGCGGCAAGGCGCTGATAGCGTATACGCTGACTGTTCAAACGATTGGGACAAACGCTCATGTCCCGACATTTATAACAATGGCGGGAGGGGATATTACTTTAAGCACGCGGCTTACTGAAACGAAAAAGAGAGTGGGCGCGCTTGACGCGGAGCTTCTTACAACAGTTCAGACGATCAAATGGTGCAATGAGCTTATAAAAAAAGGCCAGGAACTAAAACCGTTTCATAAAAATGCGTTTGAAAAATCCAAGCAGAGATTGCAGCCGATCCAATCCGAACGCAATGAAATACTTGAAGAAATCAACAAAATCCAGGAGGAAATCAACAACATCGACCCCTCAAAATGTTTTATTGTTTGCACCGAATATATTTATTCAGGCGTAAGGATTGCATTCGGAACGCTTATTCGGAACGTTAACGATTCTTTTATAAACAGCAGGGTTTGCGTAATCGACGGCGAGATATCCATTTTATCGCAATAACCCGCAATAACCCGAATATTTGAGAACTTGACAAAACACCGAGCTCGTACTATAATATGCATTGTCAGTTAGGAGAAGCCTAAGTAACAAACAAAATACTTTCCCCTGTTGTTTGTTTTTATTGGAAATCGAAATATCGCATGATAAAGCCAAAAGATTGCTTTTTTAGAATACGACATGGGGCATTAGCGCAGCTGGGAGCGCACCACACTGGCAGTGTGGGGGTCACGAGTTCGAGTCTCGTATGCTCCACCAAAAACAAAAAGCAATCCGTACGGAAAAACTGTATGGATTGCTTTTTTTTACCGGAGTGTGGTACAATGCAAGCTGATACTGTTGATTACGCAAAGGGTGAAACACCAATGACCGACTATCAGTTTAAGCGTTATGAAGAGCTCCGTGATAAATGTTTTGCTTTGGAGTGTAAAAACGAAGCGCTCTATCAAACTGTTAAAGCAAGTGTCGAAGTGGGGAAAACTCCGGAAGAAATACTTGAATCCATTGCTGAATTTAAAGCAAAACACTTATAATGCCGAGAGTCATTTGCATGTCACCGAACAAGAATATGTTGATTTAAAAAAAATGCATTAGAAAAATACGCAAGACCGTGGCGGAAATAGATATGTTAAGCGATCAAGAGCGGTTATCCTTTATATCTTCTTTGATTCATGATGTTAAAATTGAAAATGGCTATCACATAAAAATCAGGTGGATTGATGCATTCAAATATGCAAAGAAACTGAATAAAATAGAACTTTGATGTTGTACAGCATTTTGGGAGGTTGGAGAAATGACAGTTATATATCGTAATGTTCGTCGCGCGATGTATGAAGAAGACCCGGCTAAGTTGTTAAATAAATCCCGAAATTTTCGTGATATGGTTAGGCTGTTTAAACCGCTTAACTGGATTTCGTTTATTCTAATGATTTTTTCGCTAGCTTCCTTTGTTGTGTTTGTAGTTTTAGAAAAGTTTGAATTGCTACTAATCGTGCCCCTAGGTTTTATAGTACCTGTTGTGATAATATCAATACTACGGGAAAAATATCTGTATAATTACCAGCCAAGAGTAGCAGAATTGGAAGAAAAAAAACAAAATTATAAGGAATACATTCAAAAAATCAAATGTATTTTAGGTGACAACGGAATTAATACCTCAAATAAACTATCAGAACTAAAAAATGAGTGCCAAGGCACATTAAAGATTCACTGGGATAAGTTCTCGGCAATGAATAATAAGGTTTTTGAAATTTTTATAGGTGTGCCTTTAGGTGCACTGATTGCAAGTATTATATATGCAGACGGAAAAGTCGCATCAAATGCGATAGTTGTTATAATAGTAGTTGGACTTTTGGTTGTTTGTCTTGCGAAATTGTTTCAGCGTTTTCTGTACTATTCGGACGAGCACTTTAAGGATAAATATTTACTTGATATCCTAAATGAACTGAATTATGTATCTGAGTTTTTTGATGAGAATGGGTAATAACATAACAAAATGGGCTTCGCGTTTCAGCGAGGCCCATTTTCAGCTTTCTATTGGCAACCTTCAATTTCATTCACGCGAACTGAATTCCCCATGGTTTATACTACGATACGGTATCGATGAGCAGATAATACATATCTGCATAGATGATTGTGAATCTTTGGCATGCCCAAAGGAGGTTTGCAGAAAATAGGATTCTAAAACAAATGACAAGCGAGGCGGCTATAAACCGTTCCACTTACTATTTCCCTCATAGAGTTTAAGGTTTGCTTCAAATACGGTTATGTAATCCCGCTCGGCCCGTTCTACCATCAGCACTACTGGGATGTTGTCCTTTACCATGTATAAGAGCAGGTACCGGTCATCGAAGATAATGGCTTTGCGTATTTGCCCCTCAATCAATGAAGGATATACGGTATCAACTGCACAGGAAAAAGGGAATTGCTCTATCTGAGCGACTTTTTTTCTGAAATCTTCTTCAAAATTATCTGCTGCGCGCTGATTATATTCCCAAATATCTGCATAAATGGCAGCGATGTGCTGTTTAATAAAGTCAGGAATCATAGCGTGAGAATCACTCATTGGCAGCATCCTTCATCTGGCGAGCATGGGTGAATTCTTTACAGTAGTCAAACAACTCGTCCATAGATATAAAAGGACCGCCATCCGCAAGATACTGTTTCGCCATTTGAATTTGTCGGCGATAATAATCATCCTTATTCTGTTTTATGGTTTCGATAAAACCCATTATAGCATTATAGTCCTCAATTGGCATTTGAACGACCTCGCGGCCATTTACATTCAGTTTTTCTATCATGACCGGCACCTCGCTTTCTCAACATTAGTATACCACAAGCTCCGATACAATGCAAAAAAATATACACTGTAAATATTTTATGCCAATCCTTTACATAATTTGATATAATGTGCCTGCCCAATCAAGATTGGGACAAAAATTAGGAGGCACAAGAAATGAAAAATCAAAGAATCAACAGCAAAATCCAATGGTGTGAACCGGACAACAATCGTCGCAGAGCGACTGCGACAATGAAAGAAGATGGGGTTCTATGTTTTGGAACAGAGATGCGGGAAAAATTACCCCGTAAAATCAGAATCGGATTTTTATCCAGTGAATGTGCACTTTTGGTGGAAGAAAACCCAGAACAAGGATTCATGTTGTCAAAAAATGGAGAAGTAAGTCTATCTAGTGTAGCAAATCAATTATTACGCCTAGGAATTAAATTGCCTGTATGTTTTCTGTTTTTTGAAGAGGCAATAGAGAATTCTTGGGTAGGGTATATCGTACCGGCCCTGCGTAGAACTGGAAAGGCGGAATATTCGGAAGAACGGACTTCTATTTTTAACGCTTATAAATGGTTGATTGATAAAGCAGTATACAAGTACGCCAAAACAACGACATCAGATGAGCGGCGCGCGATAGCCAATATGGCTCTTTGGGAGGCAATATCAGAATATATTCAAATGCATGGGCCGCTGAAGAATTATTTATCTGAGGAAATTAGAATCGCATTAATCAAACAGAATAGACAATATGTCAAGTTTAATCAATATAATCATGCTTCTCTTGACGCCCCGGTCAATAAGAACAATCAATCCAGCGCGACAATATATGAACTGCTGCCGCCCCGTTATAAAAATGAAATGCTTGCGGTAGAAAATAGGATACATATGGAGCTGTTTCGCGAAACGCATCTAGACAAACGGGAAAGGGGAATACTAAAAATGTTGCTTGACGGATATACTGTAGACGAAATACTTCCCGAACATAAAATGACGGAACAAGAACTTGGCAAGTGTTGTAAAAGCATCGGAAAACGATGGGAGCTTCATCTTGGCGACTGCATATAGTGCCTAACTAATACTTGCCATGCATTAGTTTCAAATGAATTTTTGACCATCTGGGTCTGCAGCGCACCACACTGGCAGTGTGGGGGTCACGAGTTCGAGTCTCGTATGCTCCACCATTCAAGGAAAAGAGCGGTAACGGGCGGCTTAAAGCATGATGCTTTAAGCCGCTTCGTTTTGCTTGAAAGCGCAAAACATCTTCCCTGTCAACGGCCGCGGCAGCGGAATCTATCCGGCGTTGCTTGAATAAGGCATACATTAAACTCCACCCGCCGGAATAACCCGGATTGTCCTTCCCATACAAATGGAGCAGGGAATCAAAGAATGGACAACGTTCATTCGAATACTGCTTTTATAAGCTGTAAAAATATTTTTAAAAGCGATGCTAAAAACCGTAAAGAAAATCTCACAAAAAAGATGGCTGAGCTGATAAACCAGCAGGAGCGGGCAAAACAAATCTACATTGCAAACGATACTTAACAAGCCGATACGCAAAGGTCAGCGGCTTGTTAAGCCGGTTGACCTTATCTGCCTGAAATGTGGTATGCTTGAATTGGCAGAGTTGGCTTGTTTTTATCGAATCTCGATGAGAGGAGATAACAAGATGAAAGCTGCATTATATTGCCGCTTGTCGGAAGAAGATAGAAACAAGTTAGCAAAAACAGACGACAGCGAGAGTATTCAAAATCAAAAAACTATGCTGCTGCAATACGCAATGGATAAGGGGTGGGATGTTTACAGCATTTACAGCGACGATGATTACGCGGGCGCCGACCGAAACCGCCCGGCCTGGGGCCGGCTTTTGCAAGACGCCGAGGATGGGAAATTCAGCATTATCCTATGTAAGACACAATCGCGTTTCACAAGAGAAATGGAATTGGTGGAAAAGTACATCCACGGTTTGTTCCCTGTTTGGGGCATTCGTTTCGTCAGCATCGTGGACAACGCCGACACCGAAAATAAAGGCAACAAAAAAGCCCGGCAAATCAACGGGTTGATAAACGAGTGGTATTTGGAGGATATGTCCGACAATATCAAAAGCGTGCTTACAAGCCGCCGCAAAAACGGATTTCACATTGGCTCGTTTGCCTTGTATGGCTATCGGAAAGACCCCGACCGCAAAGGGCATTTGCTCATTGACGAGGAGGCCGCCGAAATTG
>WRLK01000011.1 GCA_009777635.1 Oscillospiraceae bacterium
CCCTATTCCCCAGCCGGTGTCGATAACGGTGAGGTTCCACCCGTTCCCATTCCGAACACGGCAGTTAAGCTCACTTGTGCCGAAAATACTTGAGGGGCAGCCCTCCGGGAAAATAGGTAGTCGCCGGCATCGAAAAAACCACCCCAACAGGGTGGTTTTTTCGATGCTTAGGACAAAACAAAATCTAATCTTATAAATTGTTTGCCGTTTGTCAAATCATAGATATGCTTATTCTGCAATAGGCTGCCAATATCTTTTACAGTATAAATTTATCATGAATACATCATATCACTTTTAAAATCGGGATGTCAACAGCGGGCGGCTTGCGCAAATCCTCAATCATCTGCTATACTTAACAAAACGGCATGGAGGCGGATGCTTTTGTCAGGCGTCAAAATCGAGCGGATGACAGATGAAAATGTGGAGGATGCGGCATATATCGAGCGGGAGTGCTTTTCCTCGCCGTGGAGCCTAGCTTCGCTAAAAAGCGAGCTTACAAATCCCGGCGCCGCGTTTTTTGTGGCCAGGATAAACGGCGAAGCGGCGGGCTATGCCGGTATGCATCATGTCGTGGACGAAAGCTATATCACAAATATAGCCGTCTTGGAGCGGTACAGGCGTCGTGGCGTTGCGAGCGCCCTGCTTGAGAATTATTTTCGTTATGCGCGCTCGCACGGCTTGCGTATGATTACCCTTGAAGTCCGTGAGAGTAACGCGGTCGCGATTGCGTTTTATGAAAAGATGGGGTTCGTTGCCGAGGGCAAGCGACGTAATTTTTATACGCACCCCGTTGAGGACGGCATGATTATGACTATATATTTTAATAAACAGGAGACTTTAGATTGAAGATTTTAGCGATTGAAACATCCTGTGACGAGACGGCCGCCGCCGTGGTTAAGGACGGGCGCGCGGTGCTGTCTTCGGTCACCTTCTCCCAGATCGAGGAGCACAAGCTTTACGGCGGCGTTGTGCCTGAAATCGCAAGCCGCCGACACACGGAGCAAATCGTTAAGGTTACGCGAAAAGCAATCCGCGACGCGGGAGTTTCTTTAAATGAGATCGGCGCTGTCGCCGTGACGGCGGCTCCCGGGCTTATCGGCGCGCTGCTTGTGGGATTAAATTTCGCAAAAGGGCTGTGCCTGTCTTTGGACAAGCCGCTCGTGCCGGTACACCACATACGCGGGCATGTCGCCGCGAATTACATCCATTACGCGGATTTAAAGCCGCCGTTTATGTGCCTTATCGTGTCGGGCGGACACAGCCATATCGTTAAGATACACGGATATACAGATTATGAGGTCATCGGCAGGACGCGCGACGACGCGGCGGGAGAAGCCTTTGACAAGGTGGCAAGGGTGCTTGGGCTTCCCTACCCCGGCGGAGTGCATGTCGAAAAAGCGGCCGGCGGCGGCGACGGCTCTGCCTACACGCTGCCGAAGCCATGCGTTCCCGGCTCGCCTTACGACTTCAGCTTCTCCGGGCTTAAAACGTCTGTGATAAATCTCGTCCACCGCATAAAGCAAACAGGCCGGGAGCTTTCGGCCGCTGAAATAAACGGTATCGCGGCGTCGTTCCAGCAAACCGTTTGCGAGATTCTTGCGGGAAGGTTTATGGCGGCGGCGGATGAACACCGCTGCAAAAAGCTGGCGCTTGCGGGCGGAGTCAGCGCAAACGGCAGGCTGCGCGAAATCCTTGGGTCTTTGGCCCGTGAAAACGGCTGCGAATTATATATGCCTCCCCTATCCCTTTGCGGAGACAATGCCGCCATGATCGGCGCACAGGCTTATTTCGAGTATCTTGACGGGCATGCGGCGGATCTTCGCATGAACGCGTATGCGACATACCCCGTCGACAAAAGCTTCTGAAAGGAACCGCTGCCGTGGCGGGGAAATGATTGCTCCGGCACCTAAATATCGCAACAAATGAATTGCATACCGGAACGCTTAAGGAAAGACTGAATCGTTATTCGCAAGCATGGCCCGCCGCCTTGCAAAAACGTTTAAAATATGGTATAGTTAGTTAATTATTTAGCAATAGTCATATAAAGGAGAGGAAATGGTGGATTTAAGCAGGTTTCGCTTTACAGAGGATATTGCGCGCGTTTTAAAGGATTGCAAGGGGGTTATCATTCCGAAAAGCCGTTCGGAGCTGATTCCGCTGACGCTTGGCGGAGAAAACGAAAACCGCTTTGAGGTTCAATATGAAGTGGACGGGAAAATGGTTACCGAGGCTGTTGCCGTCCGCTGCAAAAACGGCGTATCAATAAACTATACGGAAGATTATATGCGCAGAAGAGACCCCGACTGCCTGATTGTGTCGGACGATTTATCCTCCGACAAGCCGAGGTTTAAGGACGTTTATAAAGAGGATTTCGGGCGCCTGCGTGAAGAGACCTTCAACTGGCTTTTGGGGCAGGAACTCATCATAACCCCATTTATGGCCGGCGGCGCGTGCAACGGTTATCCCGCCGCTTTGATTGCGCCGAAGAACGCCGCCTTTTTTGCCTGCGGACTTGCGGGGCTTCAGTATTTCGTAAACATCGACGAATACGAGGGGGTGTTCGAGCCGAAGACCGTTATTTTGTTGGCGCCTCCCTTCAGACACACTTATTTTGACGGCAAGCAGATCGTCGTACATAACCGCACGCCTGAAGTGTACGAGATGTTTTCATACAACCTTTACCCGGGTCCGAGTGCGAAAAAAGGCGTATACGGGTTTTTGCTCGACATCGGCGAGCGCGAGGGCTGGGTCACCGCGCACGCATCCGCCGTTAAGATAACCACACCTTATGAAAACGAAATTGTCTTCATGCACGAGGGCGCGTCCGGCGGCGGCAAAAGCGAGATGGGCGAAAACATCCACCGTGAGCCTGACGGAAATATTATAATCGGTCAGAACCTTTTAACAAATGAAAAATTCTATCTCCATATCGAGGAGCCGTGTGAGCTTAGCCCAATCGCGGATGATATGGTGTCATGCCATCCGAATATACAAAACGACAGCAAAAAGCTTGTGATCCGCGACGCCGAGGACGGCTGGTTCCTGCGCGTCGACCACATCAAGGAATACGGCACGGAGCCTGTCCATGAGAAGATATTTACGATGCCGAGCGAGCCGCTTGTTTTCTTAAACCTTGAAGGCACGCCGGGGGCCACCTGCCTTGTCTGGGAGCATACGATAGATTCGAGCGGCGCCCCCTGCCCCAACCCGCGCGTAATCCTGCCGCGGAGGATGGTTCCGAACGTCATATCCGCGCCCGTTGAGGTCGACGTCAGAAGCTTCGGCGTAAGGACTCCCCCGGCTACTGCGGATCGCCCGAGCTACGGCATTTTAGGCATGGTTAATATCATTCCGCCGGCGCTCGCGTGGCTGTGGAGGCTTGTCGCCCCAAGAGGTCACAACAACCCCAGCATCATCGAGACAGAGGGCATCACAAGCGAGGGCGTGGGATCATACGGGCCGTTTTTGACGGGAAAAATCGTCAACCACGCAAACCTTTTGCTGGAGCAGATACAATCATCGCTGGCGACAAGATACGTCCTTATCCCGAACCAGCATATCGGATGCTACAAGGTCGGTTTTATGCCGCAATGGCTGATGCGCGAGTACCTTGCAAGGCGCGGAAGCGCGAAGTTCAAGCTGGGCCAGCTTGTTCCGGCGCGGTTTCCCCTTTTAGGCTACGGCCTTGAAAACCTGAAGATCGACGGGCAGTACATCAGGAAAGCGTTCTTAAGGCCGGAAACGCAGGCTGAACTCGGCTTGGACGGCTATGACGCGGGCGCTAAAATGCTAAACGATTTCTTTAAAAAGGAGCTTTCTAAATTTTACGTACCGGAGCTTAGCCCTGCCGGCAAAAGGATTATCGAGTGCTGCTTAAACGACGCTGCGTTAGAGGAGTACCTTAACATTATCCCGATGAGATATTAGGGCGTGTTCCCACTACCGCTCAACGCCCTAGAAGTTGCTGACAAAAATAAATTGCGCGGAAGCTTCCGCGCAATTTTATTTTTGTCAACAGACCCTAATCAGCTTTTGTTGTTAAACAACTTCATAATATCGTAGAAGCCCTGATCGTCGTCGTCCTCTTCATCGTAATCGGATTCGTTCTCAATCTCGGGTTCCTCGTATTCGGCCGCTTCCTCCTCAACTGCTTTTTCAACGCGTGCGGGCTCCGCTTTTACAGGCATCGGCGCCGGTTTAAACGCGGATTCATCAAATCCCGTGGCAATCACGGTAATAATCATTTCATCCTCTAAGTTCGAGTCGAACGCCGCGCCCCAAATCAGGTTCACGTCGGGATGCGCTTGTCCGTGAATCAGCTCGGCTGCTGATGAAATATCGTCAAGGCCGATGTCGTCGGAAGCCGTTACGTTGATTATGACGCCTTTCGCGCCCTTTATCGACGTCTCAAGCAGCGGGGAGGTAATCGCCTGAGTCGCCGCTATCTGCGCTTTGTCCTTGCCCTGTGCGCGGGCCATACCCATATGCGCGTATCCTGTGTCTTTCATGATGGCCGTAACGTCGGCAAAGTCAAGGTTTACAAGCCCCGGGATATTGATAAGGTCGGAGATGCTCTTCACACCCTGCTTTAGCACCTCGTCGGCCGCTGAAAACGCATTTTTAAGCGTAATTTTTTGATCCGATATAAGCTTTAGCCGCTCGTTCGGGATAACAAGCAGCGCATCGACGCATTCCTTTAGCTGCGCGATGCCGACCTCCGCCTGATCCATTCTGCGGCGGCCCTCAAACGCAAACGGCTTCGTGACGATGCCGATTGTAAGAATCCCCATCTCGTGAGCGATTTCGGCTACGATAGGAGCGGCGCCCGTGCCGGTTCCGCCGCCCATTCCCGCGGTGATGAACACCATATCGGAGTCCCTTATCGCGGAAGCGATCTCCTCGCGGTTTTCCTCGGCGGCCTTCTGGCCCTTTTCAGGCACGCCGCCGGCGCCCTTTCCCTTTGTGAGCTTCTCGCCGATATGAAGCTTATACGACGCTTTTGAATGCATCAAAGCCTGGTTGTCGGTATTGATTGAAATAAAATCGACACTTTCAAGCGAGGAGTCGATCATCCTGTTCACGGCGTTGCCGCCGCCGCCGCCAACCCCAACGACTTTTATGGAAACTACCCTTTCCACTTCGCTATCTATACCAAAGTTAATCGGCATTTTGCATCCTCCCGAAATTTACATTACTCTATCCTTATTACTTTATCAAATATTCTTTAAAAATACAATACGTTTTGAGTTTATTTTACAAAATTCCCCTGAATTCACACTTTATTCAGGATTTAGAAACGGTACGTCCTCCCCGTCTTCGGGCTCGTCCAAAACCCGGCTGTCTGAAAAGCGCCTCGACCTGCCTATTTGCCTGCCCTCTATCGCCTCTTCAATCGGCATGTACGACAGAACAACCGAGCGCTTGTCGATATTTGTAGCATTTATCAGCCCTTCGGCGTCGGGCTCTATCCGGTTTTCGATTACTTCTTTTAAAAACGTAAGCTTCGCCGGAAGGTCCGATTCTGTCCCAAGATACAAAAGAAGCCTGTTTTCAAAGATAATTTTCATATTAAACGGGTCGGTGACGTCCACGTTCGTAATTTCCGTAAAGCCGGTCTCATCCATCGCGTCAAACAGATAATCGAGCATTATCACCGCTTCCGACACCGATTTGGAGCGCTGTATATCGCGCTCAAGCCCCTGCTGCTCCTCCAAAAGCTGCACACGCTCAGCCCCGGTATGCTTATCATCCGGCCCCGACAGTATTTCCTCGAGCTGCTTTACGCGCCGCTGTGCCCTTGATTCTTCCTCATGGTTCATCTTAAGCCTCTCGCCGGGCTTAACGTCCCCTGCGTATACGCCCCTTACCAGCGGTACGCCTTCCGGTATGAAAACCATGCCGCGCTCAAGGACCTTTCCGCCGCGCGTGATGAGCAGGTACTCATCCCCTGCCGCAAGCGCCGCCGCCGGAGCGTATAGCGTGACGTCAATTTGCACCTCGCCGGGAAGCCTTCGCCTGACACGGACAGTCTCTATATACGTAAAGCTGCCAAACAGCTTGTCCCGGACGGCGCCCGTGTCAAGGAGGAAAATGTTTTCGTTCGGAATAATCCCGCTTGCCTCTACAATTTCCTCAGAAGAATATTTTGTATCGCCGTCCCCTGCCGGAAAAACCTCCGCCGCGACGGTCTCTATCTGGAAAAAAACGGTGAGCGAAAGCGCAATTCCGGAAGCTACAATCAAGACGGCAATACATATGTAAACCAGCGCGTAGCTTCCGCGCCGCCGCTGTTTGCGGCGGGCGCCCCTTTTCGTCCTGTGAGCCGGCTGCCCTGCCTTATTAACGGTCCTTGCCACTTAAAACCTCCATGCAGCGACGCTGCACACAACTATGCCCGGCATATCAGCGCTTTACTATCATAGCCCCTAGCAATGATAAATTTTTGTCGAAATCCTGATAGCCGCGCTCAATATGAGAAATTTGGGCAATTTCGCTTTTGCCGTTGGCTTTTAGCGCCGCCGTGACGAGCGCAGCACCGCCGCGCAGGTCCGTGCAGAAAACCGTTGCGCCGTGCAGGCTTTCAACGCCCTCAACGACCGCCACACGGCCCTCCACTTTGATTTTCGCACCCATTCTCGTAAGCTCCGCCGCATGCTTATAACGGCTTTCAAAGATGTTCTCCACAAACACCGAGGTGCCGTCGGCGACGCAGGAAAGCGCCATCATCGGCGACTGCGAGTCAGTCGGAAAGCCCGGATACGGCATTGTGCGAATCATACGCGCCGGCTTTAAACGCTCGGGCGCTGTAAGCTCTATCGTATCATATTTTACGCGGATTGTACAGCCGGTCTCCTCCAAAATTGGTAAAACCGCATTCAGATGCCCCGGTATCACGCCGTGCAGCACGATGCTTCCGCCTGTGATCGCCGCGCAGCAAAGATACGTAGCCGCGGCAATGCGGTCGGGTATGACGCTGTACTGCGTGCTTCTCAGCTTTTCCACGCCTTTGATATACACGGTTCCATTTTCACCGATTGTAATCTTTGCGCCCGCCGCGTTTAGGAACCCCGCTAAATCTTGAATCTCAGGCTCCCTTGCCGCGTTGTGGATTACGGTGTCGCCCTCGGCCGTACAGGCCGCCAGCATGATGTTTTCAGTCGCGCCCACGCTCGGGAACGGCATGGAAATCACGGCGCCGCGAAGCTTGCCGTTTACCCTGCAATCGAGGTACCCGTGGTCTTCGGAGATTTCGACCCTAAGCTTTTGGAGCGATGAAAGGTGCATATCAATTGGCCTTGGCCCCAGCTCGCACCCGCCCGGCAGCGATACGCGCGCCCTGCCGCACCGCGCTACGATTGCGCCTAAAAACAATACGGATGAACGCATTTCACGCATCAAATCATCCGGTATTTCAAAGTTTTGCACGTTCTCGGTTTTTGTCGTCACGCTGCCGCCGCTGTACTGTGCCTTGCAGCCCAAATGCCCCAGTATATTGCACGCCGCCGTAACATCCGTTAGCGCCGGGCAATTATGTATCGTGCACTCATCCATCAAAAGTGTACCCGCTAAAACCGGAAGCACGGCGTTTTTCGCGCCGTGAATTTTTATCTCGCCGTGTAAACGGGCGCCCCCTTCAATGTAATACCTCGCCATCACGCACACCCTTTCACCGTGCTCCTCGGGAAAACAAAAGGCGGCATAGCCGCTCTTATGCTTCATTCAACCCCGCAAAATAGTCTATGCAAAAGGTGTGAAAGTGGTGTCAGACACCGGATTATAATGACGAACCCAAATATCGCGGCAGCGTCAGGGCATAATGCTGATATCGCCCGCGTTTAGCGCATCTGTTTGCCCGTCCGGGCGTTTTACAAGCAGGCGTCCCATATCGTCGACGCCCAATACTTCGGCTTCATATCCGCCGCTTGTATCTTCCACTTTGACCGTTTTGCCGATGATGAAAAGCCGTCTTGTATACTCATCGAGGATTTCCTGTTTTTTGCCGTCCTGAATAAAGCCCAAGTATACTTGTTCAAAGTGGTTTAATATCCCGGACGCCAGCCTGTTGCGGATACCTTTGACGCCTGAAGCCTCATAAACCGACGTTGCAATATGTTCGATTTCAGACGGGATATCCCCCGTGTTGACCCCGATACCGACAACCGCGTAATCAACGCACTGCATTTCGGCGTTCACGCCGGCTTCGGTTAAAATGCCGCACAGCTTCTTGCCGTCCAAGTAAATATCGTTTACCCATTTGACTTCAGCCTTGATGCCGCAAACGTCATTTACGGCGCGGCAAACCGCGACGGCGGCGCAGATTGTGAGAAAGGCGGTTTCAGAAAGCGGTATCTGCGGTTTTAACAGGCAGCTAATATAAACGCCGTTTCCCTTGGGGGAGCAAAACGTCCGGCCTTTCCTTCCCCGCCCGCCTGTCTGCCCGTCGGCAATCACGGCGTGTCCGTCCGGAAGCGAGGAGATATCCTTTCGTTTAAGATAAGTATTCGTTGAATCCACAGATTTTAAAAGCTCCATGCTCCTGCCCAGCTTTTCGGTCGTAAGACCGTAGCCGATTGCTTTTAAGTCAAGTCCGTCGCTTTCGTGATTCAGCCTGTACCCGCTGCTCTGGGCGGATTCGATCTCATGCCCTTTTTCTCTCAGCGCGGCGACAGTTTTCCAGACCGCCGTGCGGCTTACTTTAAGCTGCCTTGCAATCTCGCCGCCCGTCACGATCCTTCCGCGGTTTTGCTCAAGCAAGGCAAGCACCTGTTCACAAAGCATCGCAACTGCTCCCCTATTTCTTTTGGCCGAATTTGTTTTCCGTGCCGTTTAACAGCCGTTTGATATTGCTTTTGTGCATATACAGCACAATCACCATGTACACAACTGCAAATACAATGTCAAGGACGGCGGTGCGGCCCCTTAAGTAATCCGTGAGCCATGTGATTACGGGGTACGCAATCGCTCCGAGAACGGAGCCGATCGATACAATTTTAGTGATAAACATCACCGGAATGAAGACAGCCGCGATAATCAGGCCCACAAGCGGGTTGATTACAACGATAATCCCGAGGGTCGTCATCACGCCCTTGCCGCCGCGAAAGCCGAAATAAAGCGGGCGGATATGCCCGAGCAGCACAAAAATTCCCGCGATGTAGCCCGCATCTATCATATCGCCGAGCCCGAAATGGTTAAACAAAACCCTTGACAGAGCAATCGCGAGAATCGCCTTTGAAAAATCACCGACCGCCGTGACTGCCGCGGGGCCTTTGCCGTATGTCCTTAAGATATTCGTCATACCCGCGTTCCCGCTGCCCTTTGTGCGGATATCCTCCCGCGCCACAGCCTTTGAAACAATAATGGCAAAATTGACGCTGCCTATCAGGTAGGAAACCGCCGCGATACAAATAATGGCGATGATCATATTCATAGCTTATGCTCCTTTTTATGCTCCCTTTGTATCCCCGCGCTCGCGGATTACAAGCCGCACCGGCGTCCCCGCAAGCCCGAAAGATTCCCGTATCTGGTTTTCGATGTACCTTTGGTATGAAAAATGGAACAAATCCGCCCGGTTGCAGAAGCAGACGAAGGTGGGCGGTTTTGTCGACGCCTGAGTCATGTAGTAAATCTTGAGCCGCTTGCCTTTATCGGTGGGCGGCTGCACCCGCGCAGTCGCGTAGGCCAATAAATCGTTGAGCGCCCCGGTCGTGATGCGCATGGCGTTTTGCGACGCCACCGAATTGATCATCTCATAAAGCTTGTTCACCCTTTGGCCTGTCTTCGCGGATATAAAGATAAACGGCGCGTAACTCATGAACGAGAAGTCATGCTCGAGTTTTTTCGTGTATTCCTGAATGGTCTTAGTCTCTTTTTCCACGGCGTCCCACTTGTTCACGGCGATGATGGAGCCCTTTCCCTGCTCATGGGCATAACCTGCAATCTTCGAGTCCTGCTCCGTAAAGCCCACCTCAGCGTCGATCATAATGACGCAGACGTCTGCGTGGTCCACAGCCATATACGCGCGCAAAACGCTGTACCGCTCGATATTCTCCTCTACCTTGGATTTCCGCCTGATCCCCGCCGTGTCAACAAATACATACTTGCCGTATCCGTTTTCTATCGCGGTATCAATGGCGTCGCGGGTAGTCCCGGGGGCGTCGGAGACGATCGCGCGCTCCTTTCCGGAAAGCGTGTTGATCAGCGACGACTTTCCGGCGTTCGGCTTTCCGATTACGGCCACCCTGATATAATCCTCGCCGTATTCATCAGCTTTGTCAAAGTTAAGGTGCGAGAACACCTCGTCGAGCAAATCGCCGGTGCCGTGGCCGTGCGCCGCCGAAACCGCGACCGGGTCGCCTAACCCGAGGTTGTAAAACTCGTAGAACTCCGGCGACGGCTCGCCCACTTTGTCGCATTTGTTTACGCAAAGAATCACAGTTTTTCCCGATTTTAAAAGCATCGCGGCGACGTCCTTGTCGGTCGCGGTGACGCCTGATTTTAAATCAACCACAAGGACCACCGCGTCGGCTGAATCTATCGCCACCTGCGCCTGTCTGCGCATTTGACCGAGCATCGGGGTATTCGCGCGCGGCTCAATGCCGCCGGTGTCGATTAGCATTACCTCTTTATTAAGCCATTCGCACACGGCATAGATGCGGTCGCGCGTAACGCCGGGCGTGTTCTCCACGATGGAGATGCGCCGTCCCGCAAGCTTATTAAACAACGTGGATTTGCCCACGTTCGGGCGCCCTACGATCGCCACAACCGGTTTTGCCATGCTATCCTCCAATCATCATGCTCAAAAGCTCGTACCCGTCGTTTTTGACGGCGCACAGCTTTACCTGAAGCGCAGCCTCCGCCCCCTGAACGCTTATGCCGTCAAGGAACAGATCGCCCTCATGCCGCAGCATCGCGGACGGTATCACCACCGTACCCGACACGTTTTGCGCCTTTAGCTCCGCAATCAGGTCGGCGCCTGTCACAAGCCCCGCAACGGTTACGCTCTCGCCGAAGAACCGGTTTTTGACGGCAATAACCGTGACCTTTAGCCCGCCTAAGCATTTTTCCGCTTCCGTTTTAAGCTTTTCGATAAACGGCTTTGCCAAAACCCCCGTGGCGATTGTGAGCTCGCGGTTTACCTCACGCGGAGCCTCGTCCTTTAGCGCGTCTAAAAACTCTTGTTCCAAAAGCCTGAGCATCCCTACGCCGTTTTCAAGCTGGTCAAAATCGCCGTAGCTTTCGCAGTCCGGCATGTCGATACCCGCCAAAATATAAAATTCATCCGACGGGTAACAAATGCGGCTTTTGTGCTTTTTCAGGTTTTCCTCGGCAATTGCATCGGATGTTTCGATGACCGCGCGGCTTTCCTCTTTCGTGTATTGCCTAAGCGATGTCAGCCCGTCTCTGTATTTCGTGAGCCCCACCGGAACGAGCGCTATGCTTTTAAGGCTTGGCGCAAGCTTCGACAGCTCCTCAAGGCTTCGCTTTAGCTCCCCGCCGTCGTTGACACCGGGGCACAGGACAAGCTGCGCGTTTACGCTTATCCCGGCGTTTGTCAGCTTTCTGATGAAGCGAAGCGACTTTCCCGCGTTTTTGTTGTTCATCATCATAACGCGCAAATCGGGGTTCATCGTGTGCACCGAAATATTAACAGGGCTTGTTTTCATTGATATGATGCGGTCAATGTCATCATCACAGAGATTTGTAAGCGTGATGTAGTTTCCGAACAAAAACCCAAGACGGCTGTCGTCGTCCTTAAAATAAAGGGAATCGCGCATACCACTAGGCATTTGGTCGATGAAGCAGAATATGCATTTATTTTTGCAAAACCGCTCTTTATCCATCAGGTATGTCTCAAATTCAAGGCCTATATCATCATATTCCCGCTTTGTGATGCGTATATCGCGCGCCCTGCCGCCGGACTCGACCGTAATCTCAAGTTCGCGCTCGGTTACATAATACCGGTAATCGAGCACGTCTTTTATCGCGTGACCGTTGATTTTAAGCAGCGTATCGCACGGGGAGACTCCGGCTTTCCCGGCAAGCGAGCGCTGCGTTACATTTTTAATCCTTACAGCCATTATTCCTCTTAACAAAATAAGGGTGGGAAATTTTCCACCCTTACTCGCATTTTAAGCTTCGGCTTCCATGTTTATCACTTGCCTGCCGTTGTAATATCCGCAATTTTTGCAAACCCTGTGCGGGGTTTTAAAATCGCCGCACTGTGTACATTTCGACAACGCAGGCATGGAGAGCTTCCATACGTTCGAGCGCCTTTTGTTCTTGCGCGCTTTTGATAGTTTTCTCTTTGGTACTGCCATTTATGGCACCTCCTTTTAAGGCTTCTAGTCTTTATTGTTGTCCTTCAGTAAATTCCCGCAGGACTTTAAATCTTGCGTCTTTTATCGTGTGGTCGCAGCTACAATCCCCGCCGTTTAAATTCTTGCCGCACTTCGGGCAAAGCCCGCGGCATTCTTCATCGCAAAGCAAAACTCCGCTAGATTGAAGCAGGATGTCGGAAATCACAAGCTCGTCCAAATCAAGCTCGCCGCCGGGGGCAAAGATAAACCCGTCGGAAAGGCCTGTGTCTTTCGCACCGACAAGCACCGTATGCGAAAACTTATCCTCGGTTTCTCTTTCCACATCGGATAAACAGCGCGAACAAGTACCGTGCATCTTAAACCGCGAAGTGTATGAAACCGTGTAGATTCCCAAGCGGCAGGTCACGCGCCCGGTGACCATGACCGGCTCCGAAAACGGAAACTCTCCCCACAGCCGCACCGCCGACAAGTCAAATCCGTGCGTGAAATCAAGCGTTTCCTCAGCCTTGGTAGAGCCGCTGCCGAGATGCTTTAAATTCAGCAGCATATCAATAGACCTCTTTCGAAACTCATTTAAAGCGTACCCAAATATTATAAGCAGTCATAGGCGTTTTGTCAAGCATTTACTCCAAATATTAAAAGCCAAATTATTATCGTTAGAATTGTTACATTTACTTTACCGCCCGGCTTGAAAAAATTCCAAT
Organism: Oscillospiraceae bacterium; assembly: GCA_009777635.1. Lineage (GTDB taxonomy): Bacteria > Bacillota > Clostridia > Oscillospirales > Ruminococcaceae > WRAV01. Next base: position 13,022 of record WRLK01000011.1, read on the forward strand.
AATAGGGTAGACTATAATTACATAAATTTTAAGGGGTATGTAAAATGTCGTTAAAACTGAACAAAAGCTTCCTTGAGGGGTTTATCCGCCACCATGAGTACAAGGGCATAGAGCCCGCCGTTTTGGCGGCGCACGAAACGCTTCTAGGCAAAACGGGGCCGGGCCGCGACTTTCTCGGATGGGTGGATTTGCCCGAAAACTATGACAAGGAGGAATTCGCGCGCGTAAAGGACGCCGCAAAACGCATCCAAAGAAGCTGCGACGCGCTTGTCGTAATCGGGATAGGCGGCAGTTACTTAGGCGGGCGCGCGGCTATCGATTTTATCAAGTCGCCGCTTTACAACCAGCTTAAGAAGGATACCCCCGACATATATTTCGTCGGCAACACCATCAGCCCGGATTCACTTTTGGAAATCATCGGCTTGTGTGACGGCAAGGACGTCTGCGTAAACGTGATCTCGAAATCCGGAACAACGACCGAGCCCGCTTTGGCGTTTCGCGTTTTCAGGACTATGCTTGAGGAAAAATACGGCAAAGACGGCGCTAAATCGCGTATTTTCTGCACGACCGACAAGGCGCGCGGAACTCTCAAGCAGCTTGCGGATGCCGAGGGCTACGAGACCTTTGTCATTCCCGACGACGTTGGCGGACGGTTTTCGGTCCTCACGCCGGTGGGGCTTCTGCCGATTGCCGTTGCAGGCTGCGACATCGACGCCATCATGAAAGGAGCTGGTGAAGCAAGAGAAGCATACAAAGTCCCCGATATTTGCAAAAACGATTGCCTTTTGTATGCCGCAATCAGGAGCATCATGTATCAAAAGGGCAAATCGATCGAGATTTTAGTCGCATACGAACCCGCGTTCGCCATGATGGCGGAGTGGTACAAGCAGCTTTTCGGCGAAAGCGAGGGCAAGGATCACAAGGGGCTGTACCCAGCTTCCATGATATTTTCGACTGATCTGCATTCGCTTGGCCAGTTTGTACAGGACGGCGCAAGGACAATGTTTGAAACCGTCGTCAGCATCAAGAAGCCGAAACGCGACATATTTTTAAATCCCGACCCCGAGAATTTCGACGGGCTTAACTTCCTCTCAGGGCAAAACATGTCCGTGGTAAACCAAAAAGCCTTTGAGGGAACGGTCCTTGCGCATGTCGAGGGGGGCGTTCCGAACGTGATACTGGAGCTTCCGGAGCTTTCTGAATACGAGTTCGGCTGGCTTGTTTATTTCTTTGAAAAGGCCGTCGCCGTTTCAGGATATATGCTTGGCGTGAACCCGTTTGACCAGCCGGGCGTCGAAGATTACAAGAAGAACATGTTCGCGCTTTTAGGCAAGCCCGGGTTTGAAGCGCAAAAAGCTAAGCTTGAAGCTAAGCTTGGATAATCATATCACGCCTATGGCGTAAAAATAAAACCGGAAAGGGAGTAGATTGTTATGGTTAAGTTAATTGTAGGCAGCAAAGGCTTTGGAAAAACAAAAATTCTCATCGACCTCGTAAAAAAGGCCGCCGAGGTTTCAAAGGGCAATGTCATTTGCATCGAGCGCGGCGACGCGCTGAAGTTTGGTTTGAGCCACCATATCCGGCTGATCGACATTCAGGAATACAGCATCAGCGGGGCCGACGGCTACTACGGCTTTATCGCCGGGCTTTTAGCCGGGGACTATGATATTACCGATATTTTTGGCGACGCTACGTTTAAGATTCTTTGCGGCAAGGATTCAAAGGATTTCGGCGCGCTCGCACAGTTTGTTGATAAAATCGACGCGCTTACAAAAAACGGCCCGGACGTCACGTTCACCGTTTCCTGCGAGCCCGCCGACTTACCGGAAAGTATGCAGAAATATATCGTGAAATAATGCGGAAAAGGGCCGGCGTAACACGCCGGCCCTTTTTTTTATCATGCACAATCGTCAATGATTCTTATACCCATCCGCGCAGCTTTACGGCGTCAGAGACGCGGTTGATGGCGATTATGTACGCCGCGTCGCGCATGTAAAGATCTTCGTTGCGGGCCAGCACGTACACGGATTCAAACGCGTTTACCATCTTGCTTTCAAGCTTTTCAAGCACCTCCGCTTTTTCCCAGAAGTAGTTCATGTTGCACTGCACCTGCTCAAAGTAGCTGCACACAACGCCGCCCGCGTTCGCAAGAAAATCGGGAAGCATCACGATACCGCGCTCTTTTATCAGCGGGTCGCAGTCCGGGGTGACGGGGCCGTTCGCGGCCTCGGCGATGATTTTAACGTTCCTTGAGATAAGCGGGAAGTTCGCCGGGGTAATCTGGTTTTCAAGAGCCGCGGGAATCAGGATATCAACGTCCTGTTTGAGCCAGTCGTCGCCCGGCAGCCTTTCGTAGCCCAGCTTCTCCGCCTTTTCTTTGTCGATGCTGCTAAACTTGTCCTTGATCCCGGAAAGCTCCTCGGCGTCTATTCCGCCCGCTTTTTTGTATGTATACGACGTTCCGTCTCCCGCATCCCAGCACGAAACTGCGATAACCCTGCCGCCAAGGGCCGTATACAGCTTCGCCGCGTATTCCGCAACATTGCCGAACCCTTGGATGCTGGCGGTCGTCTTTTTCGGGTGGATATCCATTTTGCCGAGAAGCCCGCGCAGGACATAAACAACGCCGTAGCCCGTGGCCTCCGTCCTGCCGAGAGAGCCTCCCGCGCCGACCGGCTTGCCGGTGATGAAGCCCGGGGATTTTTCACGCGCGATCGTTTCGTATTCGTCGAGCATCCAAATCATATGCTGGTTGGTTGTCATTACGTCGGGCGCAGGAACGTCCTCAAGAGGGCCTACAACGTCAAACGAGCGCCTTACGTATCCGCGGCAGATTCTTTCCTGTTCCGCCTGCGAAAGTGTTCTCGGGTCGCATATGACGCCGCCTTTACCGCCGCCGAGCGGGATGTCGGCGACTGCGCATTTCCAGGTCATCCACATGGCGAGCGCGCGAACCGTGTCCGCCGTTTCATGCGGGTGGAACCGTATGCCGCCTTTGCCCGGGCCCCTTGCGTCGTTATGCAGGACGCGGAACGCCTTGAAAACCTGCGTGGAGCCGTCGTCCATCTTGACCGGTATCGTAAAATGCAGCTCTCTTTGCGGCTGGCGCAGCAAATCCCTTGTCCCCAAAGGAAGCTTAAGCTTTTCGGCTACCCCGTCAAATTGAGCCTGCGCGTTTTCGTATGGATTATACGAATCTTTTGGCATGTAAAATATCCCCCTTCTGTTTTCTAACATAACTATTATATAGAATTGCCATTTGTAAATCAATAGGCATGATGTTATAATTATAAAGAGCAAAATGCCGAAAGGTTTGAGGTGTATGCAGTATAACAACGACGTCCGCGAGATTTTTTACCATCAGGACATCAAAAACAATAAGATGGTGGCGGGGCTTTCGTACCTTGTATTTTTCCTGCCGCTCCTCTTAAGGCCGCACTCCGCCTTTTGCCGCTTTCACGCAAACCAAGCGCTTGTGCTGTGGATTTTTATTGCCGCAAATATTGCGCTTCGGATGTTCCTGATCTTTTTTCCGTTATTTGGCAGGGTTTTGTTTTATATCATCGGCATTTTCCTGCTATGTTTGATGGCGTCCGGAATGATTTCGGCCTTTAGCGGAAAAGCTAAAAAAATTCCCGTGATCGGCGGCGTTAGATTGCTGCCCTAGGGCGTTGAGCGGTAGTGGGAACACGCCCTAAATCTTATTATTAAGTTGATTTTTTCATTATAATCATATATAATTAAACAAAAAAATAAAAAAAATCATAAAATGAAAGACATTTAAATAAGGGGGACATCTGTTGTGAAAGTTAAAGCTTTTGCAACCGGTTTATTCATCGTTGCTTTTATTCTCAATTTTCAGGCTTTCGGCAGGACATATGTCGACGACATGAGCGAATTTGATATGAACCGCATAAAGCAGTATTCGGGGTTTATCCCTCACAGATATTCGCTTGCCAGCGGCCTGTCCGACAGAACAGTATTCCAGTTTGAAAACACCGGGAACCCGTCTGCGTGGGCAATGTACCGCGTAAATGACGCAACGCGGGTAAGCGTTGCTATTTATTCGAATGCGCCATGCGGGACATTTTACTCCCCAAACCCGCAAGGCGGACCGGGTGAATATATTATGGGTCTTCATCCGGGCAACGTCACGTCGCCTGTAACGCCTTCCATGAAGCAGGCTTTGCTTTCACAAAGCACAAACTCGGTCTACGCAAACGACGGCGGAAGCTTAAAACAGCTTTATTACGATTCCGCCACGAGCATGTACCTGTTTAGGCCGGTCAGCCAACCGGCGGGGGATTTGATTGGCTTCGGCGTAAATATCTACCACTCGCAAAACGGCATAAACTTTACAAGAGTGCAGCCGGTTCTTGCAGATGTGTCTTATGTTGAAAATTACGGGCTGTGTTATGAAGAATATACGGCTGCGGTGCCGTCGTCGGCACTTTACATAAAGGTTGAGCTCAATGACATTGCTTTTATACCGGCGTCTGGCAATGAGTGGGTTCCCGACCCGATGCCAAAAATAAGATTTAACCAGGAAACATGTCAGTTTATGTCGCTTGCCTCCGTCACGATTTATGGCGTGAACCTGACGCTCGGCGAACAGGAGCCCCTTGAATTGGAGCCGCACGACCCTCCCCTTTACGATAATGGAAACGACTGGTTTTATTATTTAATCGAAAGGCTTTCCGCCCGCGAAGAGCCTGCGACCCCAAGAGAGTCTGCAGCCTTAAGAGAGCCTGCCGTCACGCCCGGTCCGGTGCTCGAGGAAGTCAGTCGGCAGGAGACTCCAAAAAGCGAATCCGCCCCGAAGTTTTCGGGGACAATAACGCAGCCGCCGCCTTCCGGCAGGACACAGCCAAGCAGCGCACAAAGCGAGCCGGAACTAAAAACGGTTCCTGACGCCTTAGAGATAATACCGCAGCCGATGAACCACGATGTTTTTGAAATCCCTCGTGAACCCGCGCAGGAAAACGGGTTTTCAAGGGTAATGACAGGGTATATCGCGGCCGTGATGGGCGCAATCGTCTTAATCAGCGTGATGCCGAAAAAACAAGGATAAGGTGAACCTTTTGCAGTTTCTGTATCTTGTCGCGACGCCTATAGGAAATTTGGGCGACATATCGCAAAGGGCCATAGATACGCTTTGCAGCGTGGATTTTATAGCCGCCGAGGACACGCGCGTAAGCGCGAAGCTTTTAAACCATTACCATATCAAGAAGCCTGTTTTAAGCTACCATCAACACAACGCGCAGGGACGCGGCGAAGAAATCGTGAACCGTATCCTTGCGGGCGAAAGCTGCGCCGTCGTCACGGACGCCGGAACGCCGTGCATCTCCGACCCCGGCGAAGAATTGGTAAAACTCTGCGCTGAAAACAAAATCCCGGTCATCGCCATACCGGGGCCGAACGCCGCGATCTCCGCGCTTGCGGCTTCTGGGCTGCCCTCGGGAAGATTTTCCTTTGAGGGCTTTTTGAGCGTAAAAAAGACAGGGCGCATCGCGCATTTAAACGAAATCAAGGACGACGCAAGAACGCTTGTGTTTTACGAAGCGCCGCACAAGCTTTTGCGCACGCTTAAGGACATGTGCGAGGTTTTAGGCGACAGGCGCGTCTCCCTTGCTAGGGAGCTTACGAAAATCCACGAGGAAATCGTCCGCACCACCTTGTCGGAAGCCGCCGCTTATTACGAAGAAAACACGCCGCGCGGCGAGTTTGTAATCGTCGTTGAGGGCAAAAAGCCGGAGGATTTACCGCGCGTTGATTTATCTGACGCTGTAAAAATTATGGAAGACCTGATTGAAAACGGCGAAAAACCGGCGGCGGCGGCAAGGCGTGCCGCCCGCGAGACAGGCTATAGGAAAAACGAAATTTACCGCCACATTACGGGTATAAAGTCAGATTCTAAAAAGAAAATGTAATCTGCCGCAATAAAAGGCCGATATTTTTGCACTATATATCATGTAGCGGCAGTTTTGTCTGCTATATGTTTTTTCTTTTAAGCCTTTGTTCACAATGAGGTCAAATATTTGTTGTAGTATTAGCAATCATATCCGCTCAAACTATGTTTTTGACATTTTTGAAATGAAATCACTATTTTTTCTTAATTTTATGTTGCAATTTAACCAAATTTGCTGTAGAATAGTAGCTGGTAAAGTTGCGACTTTTGTGTCAACTTAAAATTACGGAGTGAATGGAGATAAAAGGGAATGTCAAACAGGCTGTTTCAAGGCATAGTGCATCAAATGAGGGATTCTGTAGACCGTATAATTGGCGTTATTGACGATACTTCTACGGTAATTTCATCGAGTAACCTCACAAGAATTGGGGAGACATTCGAATATATCACGCTTGGTTCAAACGAATCTTCAGATATTTTCGTAAGGGATAACTATACATTCAAGCCTTTCGGCAGCAAAATGAAGCCGGAGTACGCCGTTTTCGTAGAGGGTACCGACGAGCTTGCCGCGAAATTCTGCAATATACTTGCGATTTCGTTTTCAAGCATCAAGCAGTATTACGATGAAAAATATGACCGCAGCAACTTTATCAAAAACGTCATACTCGACAATATTCTGCCCGGCGATATCTATGTGAAAGCGCGGGAGCTCCACTTCAATACCGACGTGTCGCGCGCGGTTTTGCTGATACGCATCGTATCATCGACAGATATCTCGGCTTTTGACGTCATACAGAACCTGTTCCCCGACAAGCAGAAGGATTTTGTCTTTAACATCAGCGAAAGCGACATCGTGCTTGTAAAGGAAATAAAATCCGATATCGACCCGAAAGACCTTGAAAAGCTTGCGCGGTCCATCGTCGATACGCTTGGCAGCGAGTTTTACACGAAGGTAGTCATCGGCATCGGGACCTCGGTCATAGGCGTAAAGGATCTTGCGCGCTCATTTAAAGAATCCCAGGTCTCGCTTGAGGTCGGCAAGGTCTTCGACACGGACAAGTCTATCGTAAGCTACGACAACTTAGGCATCGCAAGGCTTATATACCAGCTTCCGACAACGCTGTGCGAGATGTTTCTGCGCGAGGTGTTCAAAAAAGGTTCCATCGAAAGCCTCGATCAGGAAACGCTGTTTACGATCCAGAAGTTTTTCGAGAATAACCTAAACGTATCCGAAACGTCAAGAAAGCTGTTCGTACACCGCAACACCTTGGTGTACCGCCTTGAAAAAATCAGGAAGCTCACAGGGCTTGATTTGCGCGAATTCGACCACGCCATTATATTTAAGGTCGCTTTGATGGTTAAGAAATATCTGACTTCCAACCCGGTGAAATTCTAAAGCTTTCGCCGGAGAAACGGAGAAATCATGTCTTTGATCGATTTTTCAAACGTGTCTAAAAAATATAAAAACGGAACGATTGCCCTTAAAAACGTAAGCCTTAAGATTGAAAAGGGCGAGTTTGTCTTTATCGTCGGCTCCTCCGGCGCCGGTAAGTCGACGCTTATAAAGACGATGCTGCGCGAGGATGTCCCGACCTCCGGCACCGTGTTTGTCAACGGTATGAACCTTTGCCGCATGAAGCGCCGGCATATCCCGAAGTTTCGCCGCTCGCTCGGCGTGGTGTTCCAGGACTTCAGGCTGATACCGAACATGACCGTTTACGACAACGTGGCGTTCGCGCTTCGCGTAACGAACGTCGTCGGCAAAGAAATCCGCACGCGCGTGCCGTATGTCCTGAAGCTTCTCGGCATTGCGTCAAAGGCCAAAAGTATGCCCGACCAGATTTCCGGCGGCGAGCAGCAGCGTGTAGCGCTGGCCCGTGCGCTTGTGAACAACCCGACAATCATCATCGCGGACGAGCCTACGGGAAACATCGACCCTGAATTAAGCTTTGAGATCGTCGACCTTTTGTCTGAGATAAACGCGCAATGCGGAACCACGATCGTGATGGTTACCCACGCGCATGAGCTCGTATCTTACTTTAACAAGCGCGTCGTCACAATAGAAGACGGCGTTATCCTGTCGGATACGGCCGAAAGCGAAGGCAAGGAGCTGTTTACCGGCTCCGAGCTGATGGAGGATTACAGCCGCAGCCTCGATAGCAAGGAAAAAGCGCGGGATTACTCCGCGCACGAATATACTGAAAGTCAGAGCATTGCCGACGACGATTACGACTTTGACACAAGCTTCGACTATAACGGCGGCGGTTACGCAGGCTCTTTCGACACCGCGCGGACGGTCGATTTCTCCGCCCGGACTGCTGAGGAATTGATTTCAAGCTACGAAAAAAGCCGACCCGCATATGAATTCCCCGCTAAGAATGAAAAGGTCACTCTCAGGAGAAAGGCATAGCCGATGAGGTTACATAATTTCTTTTACCTTTTTAAGGAAGGCACGAAAAATATATTTTCAAACAAGCTCATGAGTTTCGCTTGTATCGGCGTACTTGTGGCTTGTCTTTTGTTAATCGGCAGCGCGGTCATATTTACGCTGAACGTCAACAACATTGTGGGCGTTGTCGTCGCGCAAAACGAATTCATCGTATTTTTAGACGACAACATGACCGAAGACGACATCGGCATCTTTGACGTGGCGCTCGATTCAATCGATAATATCGCGTCTAAAACGTTCGTCTCCAGCGAGGAAGCTCTGGCGCAGGAAAAGGAAAACTTAGGCGACGAGGCTTATATCCTAGAAGGCATCGACGCATCCACGTTCCCAAACAAGTATGTTCTCAGGGTAAACGATTTATCCCAGTTCGACGACACAGTCTCGCAGGTGAGCGCATTAAACGGCGCAATGCTTGTAAACTCGAAAAACGACGTCGTCGATATGCTTGTAGGCATTAAAAACGCCGTGCAGTACGCGGGGGCCGGGATCGTCCTGATACTGGTCGTGGTTTCCATTGTTATCATCACGAACACCATCAAGCTCACGGTATTTTCACGCCGCAAGGAAATCAATATCATGAAGTACGTCGGCGCAACCGACAGCTTCATCAGGATGCCGTTTCTCGTCGAGGGCATGATGATCGGCCTGATTTCGGCGTCGATTGCCTTTTTAATGCTGGGCGTGAGCTATACATATTTTGTAGAGTACCTTTCCGAAAACTACGGCAGCCAGTTAAGCGTGGTATTTGAAAACACGGTCCGGTTCATGGATATCAGTCTTTACATGTTCGCAGGCTTTGCGGTGCTCGGCGTCTTTATCGGCGTCGTAGGCAGCGGCATATTCGTGCGAAGGCACCTTAAGGTTTAAAGGAGGTTTCGGTCTTGACTAAAAGAGCCTTTTTATCGCTTGTTTTATGTATAGCGGTTTTGCTGGCGGGTCCGGTGCAGCCGTTTTACGGCTATGCTTATGTGGCCGACTCCGCCACTTACGGCGACGATGACGATTACGACGACGATGAGTTCTACGTCGACGACGGCGACGACGACGACAATTATGACGATTACGACGACAACGAGCCGGAGCCGGAGCCGGAGCCGCAAAACTCCACGGAAAGCAAGTACCAGAACCAGATCGACAATATCAGCAGCCAGTTGTCGGAGCTTCAAAAGGAAGAGGAAAAGCTCAAGCAAAACATAGCGGGCGCAAAGTCCGAGCTTGAAAAGGCGCAGGCCGAAAAGGCGCAGATTGATCAGCAGGTGAACTTAACACAAGAGCAGATCGCGCTTTTGTTCGAGCGCATCAACTATTTGGAGCAGGACATTGAGGATAAGATGCAAAGCATCACTTTAAAGCAGCAGGAAATCGAAGACAAGCAGCGGGAATTCGATGAAAGCTTTGAGCTTTTGCGCAAGCGTCTCCGCGCTATGTACATTCAGGACACCACGTCGTCGCTTGGGCTTATCCTTGGTTCCGACAGCTTTTCCGATTTTCTCGCGCGCACCGAGCATATCAGGCGTATCGCAGACCACGACCGCAGCCTGATGGCTATCCTCACGGATCAGCGGATTGATTTGGAAAATGAAAAATTATCGTTTGAGCACGAAAAAATGGCAATGGAGCAGGTAAAGCTATCGGTGGAAGCCGACCGGCTCGAGACCGAGGTAAAAAAACAGCAGTTGGGCGTCCAGCAGGAAAAGGCTCAGCTCCAGATACAGGATATAAAATCGATGGAAGAGGCGTTTCTTGCCGACCTTGAGAAGAACAAGAAAATCCAGGACGCGGCGCAGGCCGAGCTTGACCGCATATTCCGCGAGATTGAATGGAGCAAAAACGCATACGCCGGCGGCGTGATGGCATGGCCAGTACCCGGTTATTCCAGCGTGACGAGCGAGTTCGGGCCGCGTTTCGGCGGAACCAACATGCACACGGGCATCGATATTTCAGGCTCCGGCGTTCACGGCAAGCCGATTGTCGCCGCAAACGACGGCGTTGTGGCGAAAGTCAATTTTGCGTATTCCCAAGGCGTAGGTTACGGAATATACGTCATCGTCGACCACGGTATCGACTCGAACGGTAACAGCATCTCGACGCTTTACGCGCATTGCAGCAGCATCAGCGTTTCTGTCGGGCAGCAGGTGAAGCGCGGCCAGACAATCGCGGCGGTGGGCTCCACCGGCTGGTCTACAGGTCCCCACCTGCATTTCGAGGTGCGCATAAACGGCAGCGCCGTAAACCCGCGTCCATATATATTCAGCTAGGAAATTTAGGGATAAGGTTTTTATATGAACAAAAAAATTTCACTTGGCGCCGCCTTGGCATTCATGCTAATCGTTGCGGCGGCCACGTTCTCATCCACATGGATTTATGCGCAGACCGCTTTTAACGAGCGCTCGACCGACCTTGAGCGCCGCCGCGAGATGTACGCGAAATTCACCGAGGTCGATACTGTCGTGCGCGAAAACTACAGCGGCGTAATCAACGAGACGCTTCTTATGGACAGCGTTGCGCAAGGGTATATCAAAGGCATCGGCGACCGGTACGGCGCTTACATCAGTGCGGAGGAATACAGGCGCCTTACAAGAAGCAAGGAAGGCGAGGACGTCGGTATCGGCGCGGTTTTAGAGGTTTCCGCCGACGGCTACCTCGTAGTGATGGAGGTCTACCCCGATTCGCCCGCCCAGGTCGCCGGTATCATCGAGGGCGACTTGATCATCAAGATAAACGATATAGGCATAGCGCCCGATAACGCCGAGACGTTCTTATCCTCCATCCAGGGGGAGGCCGGTACAAGGCTTTCCCTCCTCATAAGGAGAGGAACCGAGGAAACACTGATCCCGGAGCTTACGCGGCGCGTTGTCGCCGTTCCAAGCGTTTATTCCCGCATAATACCTGAAACAAACGTCGGGTATATCATGATAAGGCAGTTTAACGACAACACTCCCGACCAATTTTCAAGGGAGCTTCGGCGAATAATCGACGCGGGCGCCGACTGCCTGATTTTTGATGTGCGCGATAATAAAGGCACTTCGTTGAGCGCGGCTGTCCGCATCATCGATAACCTAGTGCCGGAAGGGCCGATTTATTCCGCGACGTACCGCGACGGCACCACCGAAGTAAAGGAATACTCCGACTCGCATGAAATCAACATGCCGATGGTTGTAATCATAAACGGCGGCACGTCAAGCGCCGCGGAGCTTTTCGCGCAGAACCTAAAGGATTTTGGGAAAGGCAGCATAGTCGGCCAGACCTCCTCGGGAGTCGGTATTATTCAAAACAGAATCCGGCTCTCCGACGGAAGCGCGATCGATCTTACCACGGCGCTGATTACGTCGGCGGCCGGCGTCAACTTTGACGGCACAGGCATAAAGCCCGATTATGACGTTCCGCTGTCTGCCGGTACCGACTGGCTGACCCTTGACGAAGCAACCGACGCGCAGTTGATGAAAGCCCTTGAAGTCGTACAGGCCATGCGTAAGGTCGAGGAAACGGTTGCCGAGGCGGAAGCCGAAGCGGAGCCCGAGCCGGAACCCATACCCGAGCCGCAGCCGCAACCGCAGCCACAACCGGAGCCGCAGCCTGAACCGGAGCCTGAACCTGAACCGGAAACGGAAACGGACGACGAGTCCGATGATGAAAATGGCGAAGAATCGGAAGCCGAGGGGGAAAACGGTAACGGCGACACTCCAACGGAGTCTGAGCCCGAGCCTGAGAACGGAACACAATAATCAGATTTGAAAATACTAAACACACCGCCCGGCGCATAAACTTACAAAGAGGCAAAGGGGGCGGAGGTTTGTTTGTCGTTTTGGAAGTCGCAACGGAAAATCGCGGCGGTTTTATGGGCCGTATCTTTAAATCCGCCCCGCATGCGGAAACGCGCGCGGCTTTCGGCGCACGGTACGGCGCGATCGTTTCCCGCCCTCCCTTAAAGCAAAGCGACTGGGAGCGTATCCTTGCGCTTGCAGGCCGCTATGCGGACCGGCTGCTGTTACCCGCGAATATAACGCCGCCGCAAGCAATCACGAAGCCTCGCTTTTTGCAGTATGACAATACCGTAATCTTAAAAACCGCCGTGGAGATCATAAAGCTCTCGCGTATGCCCATGTACCGGCGCACAGTCGGGCTTGTCGACTTAAAAGGCGGATATTCAGGGTTTTTATATCCGCTTTTGCACCATTACACATCGGTAAAGGTTTTAACCGGCAATTCCGCGCTATATGAGAATGAGTCGGCGAAAATGATGTATGAGCTCGGGGCGCCCGTTTCGTTGGCGGAAGATTATACGGCGTTTTCCGATTGCGTTTTGATCCTGGCGCCTGACGGTATAGAGACGTCCGAAAGCTTAAAATGCCCGGTTCTGTCGAGAAAACCGCCGTCCAGGCAGCAATTCAGCGACTTTATCACGGATCTTAAGGTCGTCCCGCCTGCCGGTTTCGCGTCCCAGGATTTCCCTGAAGGGATTGACAAGCACGACTTTTTGGCTGCTTTATATGAATATTGTGGCGTTTTAGACGTATGCTTCCCCGCCTGCCGGATGATTTTCAAATACCGCGAGTGTGAAGTTTTGGAAGTCGTCTCGGCCATAAACAAGATTTCAGGCTTTATAGCTTGACATAACACGCCTTATTTAATATAATGGCAATTATGAATCTGAAAGGAGGGTATCACGATGCGCGGCGAAATTCTTATGACGCCGGAGGGCTACGAGGAACTCAAACGGGAACTTGAGGAGCTCCGCACTGTAAAGCGAAAAGAAATTGCGGAGAAAATAAGGGTTGCGCGCGGGTTTGGCGACCTTTCGGAAAACAGTGAATACGATGAAGCGAAAAACGAACAGGCGCTTGTCGAATCTAAAATCGCAACGCTTGAGGATCAACTGAAAAAAGCTCAGTTGATCCAAAAGGATCAGATTTCCACGGACGTTGTCTCTATCGGCTGCCATGTAACGATTCTTGACATGGAATTTAATGAGGAGCTTTCATACCGTATCGCAAGCTCGGTTGAATCAAACCATTCCTCGCAGGAAACTATCACCGACGAATCGCCGGTCGGCAAAGCCTTGCTGGGACATAAAGTCGGCGATATGGTTGACGTCGTAGTCCCGAACGGAAGCGTCGTCCAGTTCAAGATCCTAGATATTGCGCTTTAAATGCGAAATCCCCTTGCACCATATGCCGGGGGATTTTTTTATGGGGTATTTGATTGAAGAAAAACGAGAAAATTGTATTGGAAATCACTTCCATGTCGCATGACGGCGACGGCGTCGGCAGGTATTCGGGCCTTGTCGTCTTCGTTCCGATGACGGCTGTCGGCGATGTGATAGAGGCAAAAATTGTAAAGATGCTGAAAAACCGCGCGTATGCGATCATCGCACGGATTATAACGCCATCGCCACACAGGGCGCAAAACGATTGCCCTGTCTTTTCGCGTTGCGGCGGCTGTTCCTTGAGGCATATCGAATATCATCATGAGCTTTCGGTAAAATCCGGATGGGTGGTTGAAAACATAAAACGAATCGGCGGCGTAAAGGATTTTACGCTTGAGCCCCCGCTATTCTCCCCCTTAGTCTCGCGTTACCGCAACAAAGCGCAGTACCCCGTAAGGCGCGTGGACGGCAAAATCCGCGCGGGATTCTTCAGGGGGCGCTCCCACGGCCTTGTCCCCGTGGACGACTGCCTTCTTCAGCCGGAATTTTTCGGGGACATCACGGCGGAGGTCATACGCTTTGCGGAGGAATACTCCATCGAGCCTTACGACGAGGCGACAGGCGCGGGAATCCTGCGGCATATATTCATCCGCCACGCCGAAGCTTCAAACGAAACGATGGTCTGCCTTGTGGTAAACAAAGGCGGCTTGCCGCACAAGGAGGAGCTTGCCGCAGCGCTTCATTCGCGCTGCCGGACGGTCAAGACCGTGCTTGTAAACGAAAACGCCGACAACACAAACGTGATATTCGGCAAAAACACGCGCGTCGTTTCAGGCAGCGGATATATAACGGACAAGCTTGCGGGGGTTCGCGTGCGGCTTTCGGTGCGTTCTTTTTACCAGGTCAACCGGGCCGCCGCCGAAATCCTGTATGAAGCGTCGCTTTTATACGCGTCTCCGCAAAAAACCGACGTGCTGCTTGATTTATATTGCGGCGCCGGAACCATTGGGCTTTCGATGGCTCATGCGGTAAAGGAGGTCATCGGCGTTGAGCTGGTAGCCGACGCCGTGCGGGACGCCGAGGCGACAGCCCGCTTAAACGGAATACAAAACGCGCGGTTCATCCATGCGGACGCGGCGCTTGAGGCGGACGCGCTGACCCAAAAGGGCGTCCGGCCTGATATCGTGATCGTAGATCCTCCGCGAAAGGGGCTTCAGGAGAACCTGCCCGCATCGATTGCACAGCTTGCGCCTCATAAGCTTGTGTATATCTCCTGCAACCCGGCGACGCTCGCGCGGGATATCGAAAGGCTTTGCTCGCTCGGCTTTAAGCTTATAAAAGCCCGCGCCGTCGATTTGTTCCCAAGAACGGCGCATGTTGAAGCCATTGCTTTGCTGCAGCTTGATTTGCCTTGCGTGAAGTAGTATAATTAAGATTGTCAATTGCACTTGAGGGGGATGACGATGGTCAAGTTTATTGCGAAGACGCCGCTGATTGCTATTATTTACGCGGCAGTCCTCACCTTTGCCGCCATATTTATCCCATCCACGGAATTGTATTCGGAAGCCCTTTTTGTATTTCAGGTACCGTATACCGGATATCTTTTCATGGTCGTATACGGGCTTTACATTTCCCTTATACTCGCATCACTTTACCAGTTCTCCAAGCACCGCGGGTTTCGGCTGATGCTGCCGCTTCTTTTGCCTGTGTTGGTTACGCAGTGCGTCGTGCCTATGCTGGAACAGGTCATGTACGGTGAAACGACAGGCGTGATGTCCGGCTCAGACTCCCTGATGGAGCTTCTAAAACGCGCAGTGACCGTCGTCTTCGTCATGCTTGTTGCGGCCTTGCTGTTTAACCGGCCTTTAAAAGACGGTGAGGAATTAAAATCAAAGCCAAAAAAGAAGCTGCCTAAAAACAAAAAGCCGGAGCCTGCCGGAGTAACATACAAAATTAAAAAAATCGATTTGGCGGTCAAAATGCTTGTTTTGCCCGTTGTATACTGCGTTTTGTATTTCCTTGTATGGTATTTTGCTCTATGGCAGTCCGAAGCGGCGCGCGTTTATTATTCCGGCGACCCGGAGCTCCGCAGCTTTGTCACGGAAATCGTATTAATGCTTTTGGAAAACGCAAGGCTTGTCCCGATGGCGCTTCTTAAAGGCCTTCTGCTTGCCCTGTGCATGATTCCCCTGTTAAAGGAGCTCGAATCAAACCGCATCCTGTTTATCGGAATGACGATTGCGCTGTTTTTAGGTCCTGCCGTCTATATGTTGATACCGAGCCCCGTCATGCCCCACAGCGTGCGTATAGCGCATCTCATCGAGCTTTCGGTCCTCGCCGTCCTGTATGGCGCCCTGACAGGCTTTTTGATGCATATCAGCTTGTTGCGGCGCGTTCCGCAGCAGGTTGTCGTCGCAGGGCCGGCCTCGAAAACAAAGAAAGGCGCGGCAGCAACGGAGGATGCCGTGGCGGAAGCCGCAGAAGAAGCCCCGAAAAAAGGGCGAAAAAAATAAGAAGAACGGCAAGGGATTCCTTGCCGTTTACTTATGATACCTCATGCCGTTTAAGATGGAAAACGCGCGGTAAAGCTGTTCTAACAGCATGACCCTTGCAAGCTGGTGCGGAAACGTCATGCTCGACATGGATAATTTAAAATCCGCGTGGTTTTTAAGGTCGCCGCAAAGCCCGTGGGAGCCGCCGATAATAAACGTGATATGATGGTTTTCGCCGCTTATTTGCCTAATCTTTTCGGCAAGACACGGCGATGACAACTGCTCGCCCTCGATACACAGCGGTATCAAAAACGATTTTTGCGGAATCTTTTTAAGAATATCGGCGCTCTCCGCTGAAAGGGAGCGTTCGATTTCGGCGGCGGAGGGCTTACCTTTCAGCTTGTATTCGTTCACCTCCACAACCAAAAGCCTGCAAAACGCCCCCAGCCGCTTTATGTATTCGCAGCACGCGTCTTTCAGATATTTCTCTTTTAAGCCTCCGACCGCGACAATCGTTACGTTCATCATATTCTTTACCCTAAAAAACGATTGTCTGTGTTCTGCCGCGCGGAGGCGCTACGGCGAGCGTGTAGTCCACGTTTTCTTTAAGCCCGCCCGAATCAAGCGCCGCTTTCGCGGTTTGCCGCGCAAGCTCCGGGATATTGTTCTGCTCGCTTAAATGCCCTAAGACAAACCGCGTCGTACCGCATTTTGCAAGTAATGCAAGCATACATGCGCAATCGTCGTTTGAAAGATGCCCAAACTCGCTTTTGATCCGCCGCTTTAACGGATACGGGTACGATGAACATTCAAGCATTCCGGGGTCGTAATTGGATTCCAGCATAACCAAGTCGCAGCCCGTAAGACTTTCGCGCACGCCGCCGCTTACATGTCCTAAGTCTGTCGCAACGCCGACGCGGCGCCCGTCAGGCATCAAAAAGCGGTATCCCACGCTGTGCGACGCGTCATGGGGCGTTTGAAACGCCGTGCCCTCAATCTCCCCGATGTTAAAGGCGCCGTCGCAGACAGTGATCCTTGTATGCGCCGGTATGTAGCCATTGAGCCAGAGGTACTCCATCGTGCCTCTCGAAGTGTAAAGCGGGATGTTTGTCCTTTTCAGCAGGACCTTAAGGCCGTGTATATGGTCGCTGTGCTCGTGGGTTACGAGTATGCCGTTAATATGGCTTATATCGATATTCTGGGCTTCCAGCGCGATGAGGAGCTGTTTAAAGCTTACGCCTGCGTCTATCAGCAGGGACGAGCCGCCGCCGGAAAGGTATACGCTGTTGCCCTTGCTGGAGCTAAAAAGCGGACAAATTCTGGACATAATATCCTCCAAGAGATAAGGCCGGATCTGTTGGTCAGGGCACCAGGTTCATTAACACGAAAAAACAAGCGCAAAGCGCTCGGTCTCCGGTTTTTATGCTGGCGGCAGTCTGTCACAGTGAAGCCGGCATTTCGATATCGGTCTTCGGCGCCTCCACGCGTTTGATGTTTGCGCCGAGCGCGTTGAATTTTGCAACGACGTCCTCGTAGCCGCGCTCAATGTGGAAGACGTCCTCAATCTCGGTTGTGCCCTTTGCAATCAGCGCCGCAATCAGCATTGCGGCTCCGGCGCGCAAATCGGTGGCTTTGACCGGCGCCGCTTTGAGCCCCTTTACGCCGGTAATTACGGCGACCTTGCCGTCAACCTGGACATTCGCGCCCATTCTCGCAAGCTCGTCCACATATCGGAAGCGGTTGTCCCAAACCCCCTCGGTGATGACGCTGGTCCCTTCGGCGACGGTCAAAAGCGCCGTCATCTGCGGCTGCATATCGGTCGGAAAGCCGGGATGCGGCATAGTTTTTATCGTCGTCGGGGAAATCGGCCCCGTGCACTCAACGCGTATGCTGTCATCATATTCCGTGACCTTCGCGCCCGCGCTTTCCAATTTATTTGTAACAGATTCCATATGCTTTGGAATAACATTTTTAATAAGGACGTTTCCCTTTGACGCGGCGGCGGCGATCATGAACGTCCCGGCCTCGATCTGGTCGGGAATAATGGAATAGCTCGCGCCATGCATAATATCGACGCCGTGGATTTTGATAACGTCTGTACCGGCGCCCCTCACATCCGCCCCCATTGAGTTTAAGAAGTTGGCAAGGTCGACTATATGCGGCTCCTTTGCCGCGTTTTCAAGAACCGTAAGCCCTTTCGCCCTGACGGACGCAAGCATTACGTTTATCGTAGCGCCTACCGACACGACGTCAAAATAAATGTGCGAGCCTAAAAGCGTCTTTTTTGTCCTTGCGTTTATCATACCGTGGTCTATCGTAACAGTCGCGCCAAGGCTCTCAAATCCCTTTATATGCTGGTCTATGGGTCTCACGCCGAAATGGCAGCCGCCCGGCATGGATACGCTTGCGCGGTTAAACCTGCCTAACAGCGCGCCTAAAAAGTAATAGGAAGCCCTAAGATGCCTTGCAAGCTCATACCCTACAAACGGGTTGTTTACACTCGTTGTATCGATTTCCACCGTTGTTTTATTTATGGATTTAACCGAAGCGCCCATCTCCTTGAGCATCTTAAATAGGATGCCCACATCGCTTATGTTCGGGATATTTTCAACCACACAAAGACCTTTTGCGAGGATGGTCGCCGGGATAATCGCAACAGCCGCGTTTTTCGCGCCGCCCACCGTTATGGAGCCTTTAAGCTTTGTGCCGCCGTTTATAACAAATTTTTCCAAATTATACGCCCCTCAGTATTGTTTCTATCGCATTATAGCATTTTTTTAAGAGAAAAGAAAGCATTCCGGTCATATTCGCCGCACTGTTTTTATTGTAACCTTAAACATGGTAAAAAATCAATGTGCGCGGTTATGATTATAGTTGCCAGTTTTCATGTTTTTTGGTAAAATCGCCGAAATTTATTTTAAATTTATTTTAATAAAAAAGTATTGGTTAACAGAAAATTTTATGGTATACTGAAACGTGTTTTTTTTATAAATTCCGACAAGATTCGAAAGGACGCCTTTATGCGGGTAGTAATGGTTTTTGGCACAGCGTTTATGGCTTTATTATACGTCTTATCCAATTCATTTATCACGCCTTTTGTCATGGGAAATCATATTTCCGCGGGCGTGATGGCGCAAGGAGCGTTCGAAGCCTTTGAAAATCCCGAAAAAAAACAGCCCCCGGCTGTGTTGGAGTTTGATTTCATGTCGGACAAAGAACCCATATACAAAAATACGATGCAAGCCAATTCCGCTTTACTCCATGAGACGCTGGACGCGCTTGCCGAAAAGCACGGCGCCGTGGGGATGAGTATCGCCGCATTTGAGCATGACCGCATCGTCTTTCGCCATACATACGGGATGCAGAATATAGAAGAAAATATTCCCACCGAAAGCAAGACAAAATACCGCGTAGCGTCCATATCAAAGCTGGTGACGTCGGCGCTCGCCATGATGCTGGAGGACAGTACCGGTTTTTCAATCGACGATGATTTAAGCTATCTATACCCGTATATGCGAAACCCGTACTTTGCGGATGAGCCCGTCACCACGCGCCATCTTATCACGCACACCTCCGGTCTAATAGACGCAAGGCCGTATATGGATGTTGCCAAACACCTTCGGTTCCCCTCCTTGAGGGCGGTGTCTCTTGCCCCAGGTATGTGGCTTGACCGCAAGCCCGGAACGGCGTATGAATACTCAAACTTCGGCATGGGCGTCGTCGCGGGCGTGATTGAGGCTAAAACCGGCGAGCGCTTTTACGATTACGCGAAACGCGTGCTGTTCGATCCGCTTTCAATCGACGCGGGGTACTCCATGCACCTCATAAAAAATCCGCATCTCGTTGCGAATATCTATAATCAAAGCGGGCAGCTTACGGCTGAACCCGGCCGCTGGACAAATATGGACGCGGTTTACGCTTCCATCCCTGTGGGCGAGATGTACATGCTGGGACACGGCGATTTATTTATCAGCGCAGAAGACCTTGCGGTAATCGGCGTCATACTTGCAGGCGACGGTACATACGGCGGCAGACGGTACATATCGCAAAAAGCTTTAAGCCAGATGAATACCACCATGTTCATTGACAGCAACGCCGGCGTCGCGCGCGGCCTGGGTACGTTCGCCGCAACCGATATCTTCAAGAAAGGCACGGTTTACGGGCATCAGGGCAACGCCTACGGTATGATTTCCGGTATGTTCTACGACCCCGCTACAAAAACCGGCGTTGTGCTTTTGTCAAACGGGTGCAGCCTGAAAACAGGGGAACAGTGGATTTACGACATAAACCGCGACGTCATGAAAGAGGTCTGGAGATATCTCGTGCCGCTTACCGCATAATCTGGCTTAGCTTCGCGTAAAACGTGTCGCTCAAAACAAAGAGCGAGCCGTCGCCGCTAAGCTCGCCTGAAGCCTCGACGGTATACGCGGGGTCGTCGCCCAGCTTCGCCAAAAACTCGGCAGCGGGCTTGCGCGTATGGTAATCGCCGTATGAAATATCGGTCGAGACTAAGTTTATGATCTTTTCAAACACGTTGTCGGAAACGATGGAAAGGCAAATATCCATGCGCTGGTTTATAAGGGCTGCGGTGAGCTCCCCCGTGATGAAAAGCCGTTCATCGAAGCCGCCCGGGTAATGCTTGTACGTCATGACGTCCACGGATTTTTGCCCGTTTAAAAGCTGTTTGCCGCGGTTCATCGTGCTGGCGGCGCCTGCGCGCGTGACGGTCACGGGCTCCGGGAGCTGAAATTCCACGAACCCAATCATATCGATGGCCTTCACGAATGCTTCCGCGTTCATCTTCACATAGCGGTCAACGGGAACGCCGAGCGTTTCAGCAAGCGCGTCCTTTGCGTATTCGGCGCCTCCGTACCGGTAAACCTGCGAAAAAGGCTCTGTTTTCCCGTTGTTTGAGACTGCCGTCTGCGGCGGCAAGACAATTACCGGCATCTCGCCGGAAACAGGGTCAAACCTCACGACCATAATCATCCCCGCGTCCCTTAAGTCGGGTGACGCGCCGACAAAAAGCACGGTTAGCGCGTCCTCCTTTTTCGGGATATAAACCGAAGCCCCGTCCAGAAGCTCCGGTTCGCCGGCAAGTGAGTCGGGTACTGTGGGGCGCACGATTAACACCAAAAATAAAAAGGTGAGCGATAACATAAAAAATGCCGCTGAAAACGAAAAAAAGAAGTAGCGGTATTTATTTTTTTTGTCATTATCCATATTAAAACTATTCACCGCTTTTGCCGTAAGTATGCATCGTTTTTGCATATCCGCAGATTTTATGGTAGAATGTGAATAAATGTAAACGCCGGTTCCCTTGCAGTTCACATCATGACGAAGTCATGTTTCAGTTTAAGTTTAATGAAATGGAGCGTTCATATGGTAAAGATTCATGATTCACTTTTCTTGCTGCCGGAGGACGGCGAGCCTGTAAAGGCCTCGGAAAATACGCCGCAAATTCAGGCGGGGCGCACGAAGACGATGGCTTATTCCATCTTGAAAGCGCACAATACTTCAGGAAATATGGATGCGCTTAAAATAAAGTTCGATGCGCTCGCGTCTCATGACATAACATACGTCGGCATAATCCAAACGGCGCGGGCAAGCGGGCTTGAGCGCTTCCCGCTTCCGTATGTTCTCACGAACTGCCACAACTCCCTTTGCGCCGTCGGCGGAACCATCAACGAGGACGACCACATGTTCGGGCTTTCCGCCGCGAAAAAATACGGCGGCGTTTACGTCCCCGCACACATGGCGGTAATACACCAGTACATGCGCGAGGAGCTCGCCGCCTGCGGCAGGATGATCCTCGGCTCCGACAGCCACACGCGTTACGGCGCGCTTGGAACAATGGCGATGGGCGAGGGCGGTCCCGAGCTTGTAAAGCAGCTTCTTAAAAAGACATACGATATCGATATTCCGAAAGTCATCGCCGTGTACCTGACGGGCGAGCCCGCCCCCGGCGTCGGCCCTCAGGACGTCGCGCTTGCGCTTATCGGCGCCACATTCCCGTCGGGATTTGTGAAAAATAAGGTGCTTGAGTTTACAGGCCCCGGTATCGCAAAGCTTTCCGCCGACTACCGCATCGGGATCGACGTGATGACGACGGAAACCGCGTGTTTATCCTCAATCTGGCAGACGGACGATGTAATCGAAGCGTATTTTGCAACACACAAAAGGCCTGATGCGTACAAAAAGCTAAAGCCCGGCGACATGGCGTGTTACGATGGGCTTGTGACCATCGACTTATCGAAGATCAAGCCTATGATTGCAATGCCGTTCCATCCGAGCAACGTTTACACGATAGAGGAGCTTAACAAAAACTTAGACGATATTTTGCATAAGGTTGAGGCCGAGGGCAACGCCCAGCTTGACGGCGACGCGGTTTCGCTTAGCCTGCGCGATAAGATCGTAAACGGGAAGCTGTCGGTACAGCAGGGCGTTATCGCGGGATGCGCCGGCGGAACTTTTGAAAATATCGTTTATGCCAACCACATGATAAACGGGCGCGGTATCGGAAGCGGCGAGTTTTCCCTGAGCGTTTATCCTGCAAGCCAGCCGGTTAACCTTGCTCTTACAGACTGCGGCGTAGTCTCAAAGCTCATGACGTCGGGCGTAACGCTTCGCACAGCGTTTTGCGGACCGTGCTTCGGGGCGGGCGACGTCCCCGCCAACAACGGCTTTAGCATCAGGCACTCCACGCGCAACTTCCAAAACCGCGAGGGCAGCAAGCCGCAAAACGGGCAGATTGCCTCCGTTGCGCTGATGGACGCGAGAAGCATCGCCGCAACCGCGGTAAACGGCGGCTTTTTGACGGCGGCTACAGACTGCGATCCATCATACGCAAGCCCTAAATATTTCTATCACAAGGAAATCTACGAAAACCGCTGCTACAACGGTTTTGAAAAGCCCGACACGTCGGCGGAGCTAAAGCTCGGCCCCGGCATCTCGGACTGGCCCGAGATACAGCCGCTGACAAATGATCTGCTGCTCAAAGTCATAACCGTGATAACCGACCCCGTCACCACAACGGACGAGCTCATTCCGTCGGGGGAAACCTCAAGTTTCCGCTCGAATCCGCTCGGGCTTGCAAAGTTCACGCTTTCAAGAAAAGACCCCTCTTACGTCGGCGAAGCGGCAAAGGTTCAGGAGCTTGAACGCGCAAGGCTTGAGGGCAAGAATCCCGCGATTTTAAGCCGCGAGCTTCAAAACGTGTTCTTCATCCTCGGGTGTATGCCTGAATTTGACGGCCAAAAGCTTGAAGATATCGGCATTGGCAGCGCGGTTTTCGCGGTCAGGCCGGGCGACGGCAGCGCCCGCGAGCAGGCGGCGAGCTGCCAGAGGGTGCTCGGCACATCCGCGAATTTCGCAAACGAGTACGCGACCAAGCGGTACCGCTCCAACCTCATCAATTGGGGCATGCTTCCGTTTTTATGCGAGGGCGTTCCGTTTAAAAAAGGCGATTATGTGTTCGTGCCGGATATTTTATCGGCGGTGAAAGACAGCGCAAAGGACATACCCGCTTATATCTTAAACGGCTCCGAGGCGCGGCAGATACCCCTCAGGCTGGGCGAGCTCACCGACGACGAGCGCAGGATTATCATCGCGGGATGTTTGATTAATTACTACAGAGATAGCAGTAATTGAGGAGTGCTAATCCATGCTTAAAGCCGCCAGTATTTCTTTTGGCGTGATACTGCTCTTCTTCGGCCTTGCGCCCTTGATATACATGATTTTCAATTTCGGAACCGGTCTTCTCTGCGCGCTTGGAGTGTTCTTCATCGCATTGCCGCGGATATCCGGCACACTTTCGGCATTGCCGAAGCTTCGCATCATAATACTTGGAGGGGTTGCGGTTTTCCTTTTATACAGCGCCGCCGTCTCGATTATTATGGCCATGAAAGCCTGGCACAACCCGCCGCCTGCTTCCGGCGAGGTGACCGTGATTGTGCTCGGCGCAATGGTAAACGGCAGCGAGCCGTCTTTGATGCTCCGACGCCGTTTAGATAAGGCGATGGAATATATGCACCGAAATCCCGAAGCCGTGTGCGTCGTCACAGGAGGCCAAGGTCCCGGCGAGGATTTACCGGAAGCCGAGGTAATGGGCGACTACCTTGAGCGGTTTGGTATAGCTTCAGACAGAATCATAAGGGAAATAGAATCCTCCAACACGCGTGAGAACTTTCTGTTTGGCGCCGTATTGCTTGAGGAGCAGGGGCTTGAAAGCCGGCCGGTCGTGGTAGTTACCGACAGCTTTCACCAGCTTCGCGCGTACATTTTTGCAAAATCCGCGCTGCCTTATTCAGGCGGTTTCTATGCCATATCTTCCCTGACGCCGTGGGGACTCCTGCCCGCCTATTGGGTCAGGGAGCTGCTGGGGATTCCGGTTGCGATCATTATGTAAACGAAAAACCTCCGGGGAAAATCCCCCGGAGGTTTTGTTGTCTCTGCTTACGCCGCCTTTTGGCGCAGCTTATGCTCCTGCCACCTGACCCACAGCGGTCCGGTTATGCAAAGGGATGAAAACGTGCCCGCGACAAGGCCGAAAATCATCGGTATCGCGAAAGACTGGATCGACGTCACGTTATAGAAATAAGCCACGATTGAAACGATTATCATAGCCATGATGGACGTGAGCGAGGTGTTGATGGAGCGGCGGAAAGACTGGTTAAGCGAAGCGTTTACAAGCTCCGCGAAAGGGGTTTTGCCGCCCATCAGGCGTTTGTTCTCCCGTATGCGGTCGTAGATAACGATCGTGTCGTTGATGGAGTATCCGAGGATCGTCAAAATAACCGCGATAAAATTGTTATCAACCGGGATTCGCAGAATAACAAACGCGCCATACGCGATTGTGGCGGCAAACAAAAGTGCCAGAACCGCTAAAACGCCCGCCGACATACCGCCGATTTTGCTGAATCGGGCGGCGATATATAAAATCAGAAGTATTGACGCCACCGCCACCGCAACCATTGTTTTTAAGAAGAATTCACGCCCGATTGCCGGATCGACGTTGTTGATTTGCAGAGATTGCAGGTTATTAGACGGGAACGCGGCCTGAAGCCCCTGCGTAAACGACGCCATCTGATCAGACGTTAAGCTTTCCGTACCGGGCAGCGACACGATGAACGTTTTCGTCTGCGTCGCGATATCGGTGACCTCACGCACGGTCACGCGTTCATTTAAAAGGCTGTCGGCTGTTTCGGCAAAACTGTTCATACCGATGTCCCCGGTATACGAATACGTAATCATCGAGCCGCCTCTAAACTGGATGTCAAGCTGCGGCGGGATGATAAATGAGCAAAGAATGATAACCGCAATCATGACAATTGAAATCGTATAAAATTTCTTGGAGTTTTTTATAAAATCAAACTTTACCGTCATGCCTTTTCACCTCCAAAGAACCATGCTTTTCTGAATGTTTTTTGCTTTGCGATGGATTTCGCCATAAACTGCGTCGCTAAAACGCCCATGATAAAGTTTGCGATAACGCCCACCAACAGCGTGTATCCAAACGAGTAGATCGTACCTGCGGGAACAGCGGGGAACATGAAGAAAACGGGATACAAAAGCCGTGAGAACGCGCTTCCCGGCGGGCCGAACGCCCCCATCAGGATAATGGCGATGATAATTACCGTGATGTTCCCGTCAAAAATAGCAGTGAACGCCCGCTTATAACCGATATCGAGCGCGCCGTCTATCGTCTTTCCGCTTCTGATTTCCTCCTTTATTCGCTCTGAGGAGATGACGTTCGCGTCAACACCCATCCCGATGGAAAGGATGATACCCGCGATGCCGGGAAGCGTCAGCGTAAACGACGGGAACGGCGCGAAATACCCCGTAATCGCCGCAATCATAAGCCCTGCTTGTCCCGCAAGGGCGATAGCCGCGATAAACCCAAGCAAACGGTAAGTGCAAATCATGAATACCACAATAAAGATAAATGCCAACAAACCCGCCAGCACCATAGCCTCCCTTGCGCCCTCGCCGAGCGTCGGGGAAATGGTGTTGTAGTTTTCGGTATGAAGCTTGAACGGCAAGGCGCCGGCGTTAATCTTGTCGGCAAGATCCTTTGCTTCCTCGCCGGTAAAATTGCCTTGGATAATCGCGTTGCCATCGGTAATCTGCGTATTTACGACGGGAGCCGAAAGCAGCGCGTCGTCCATCCAGATTGAGATTACTTGTCCTACCAGCCTTCCGGTGGCTTCAGAGAATTTCACGGCGCCCTCAGGCGTGAGTTCAAGCGAAACTGCCGGCATATCGGCCATTCCGCCCTGCGTTCTCGGTACGTCAACGCGGCTTGCGCTTTTGATGTCCCTGCCCTCAAGGATTACTACGTCGGCGGTAACGCCGGTGGGAAACCCGAAATCATCCGCTTCCAGCCCCTCGCGGAACGTGAGCAGCGCCGTCTCGCCAAGCTCCTTGATCGCCTGCTCCGGATTGAAGGCCGCTTCGTCGGCCTTCCATGGGAACCGCACGATTATACGGTTATTTGCCATATCCGTGTATATCTCGTAATCTGTGATGTTCTGCGAAATCATCCTTACCTTGATAATGGATTCCGCGGCCGACATTTCGCTCTCAGTCGCCGCGTAACCTGCAGGCGGCGAAAACGTCACGTCTACTCCCCCGCGGATGTCAATTCCCCAGCGTATGTCATCCGCGCCCTTGATAAAGGTATTGATCGTGTCTCCGTACCGTGTTTTGATTCCCGTGAAACTTGTCACGGTAAACGCAACAATCAGCAGCGCCAGAACAAAAAATACCGGCTTGCCCACTTTTTTCATTTAAAGTCCTCCACTAAATAACAATCTTTGCAGATTCTAACAAAACTAAAACATTATACCGCACAAAAACACAAAAGTCAATGTTTTTCGAGTGCGTCAGGGGATAATCCCACTATAGTAAAACAGCCAGTAAAGAGCTATGATCAAGACTACGGAGAGTGCACTGGCCGTACCTCTTTTAAATTTTTTCGCAACGCAAATGAGCAGTGCGATTAATATTACAATAAAAACTGTTAATTTAATCATTTCCATTTTTATAGCCGCCCCGTCATAGCTGTTTTGCCGCAGCTTTAGCCGCCGCTACCGTGTTTTTCATCAGCATGGCGATTGTCATGGGCCCCACGCCTCCCGGAACCGGCGTTATGTATCCGGCGAAGGGCAAGGCGGATTCAAAATCGACGTCGCCGCAAAGCTTGCCGTTTTCATCGCGGTTCATGCCCACGTCAATCACGACGGCGCCCGGCTTTATCATATCGGCGGTGATAAACTTAGCGCGGCCCACGGCGGCGACAAGGATGTCGGCGCGTCTTGTGACTTCGCCGAGGTTTTTCGTTTTTGAGTGGCATACAGTCACAGTCCCGCTTTTGTGTAAAAGCAGCATAGCCATCGGCTTTCCGACAATATTCGAGCGCCCGACGACTACGCACTCCCTGCCTTCGATCGAAACGCCGGTAGACAATATCAGCTCCATCACGCCGGCCGGAGTGCATGGCAGAAACCGGTAATCGCCAATCATAATACGCCCGACGTTTTCCGGGTGGAACGCGTCGACGTCCTTGTGGGCCGGTATAGCCTCAAGCACCGTCTTTTCGTCAAGGTGCCGCGGAAGCGGAAGCTGCACTAAAATCCCGTGGATTTTATCGTCCTTAGAAAGCTTGCCGATAAGCGCGAGAAGCTCGCCCATCGCCGTTTCTTCTTTTAAGTTATACCGCTCGGAGTGCATCCCAAGCTCGGCACATGCTTTTTCCTTGCTGCCCACATACACCTTTGACGCGGGGTCACCGCCCACTAAAACAACCGCAAGCCCCGGCGTTATTCCGGCGGCCTTAAGGCTTTCGATCTCAGCCTTCAGGCTCTTTCGCAATGCGCCCGCCACGGCTTTGCCGTCAATGATCGTCGCCATCGGTTTGCTCCTCCCCGGATGATTCTTTTTCGCCGGTTTGCTCCACGTCCTTTGGAGGCTCTTCCTCAGCCGCCGCTTCTTCCGGTTTATTCGTATCTTCCGTTATGGCTGTGTCTTCTGCTTTATCTATAGCTTTTTCTTCGCCCGTATCTTCCGTCTCATCCGTCTCATCCGTATCTTCCGTCTTAGGCGCATCCGCAGTCTGATCTTTTTTCTTGTAAAACTCGCCCGCAATCACCGCTTTCCCCTCGTCGGTGTCCACATAAATCTTGAGGTAATCAGGATCGTTTGCGCGCTTGATTCTCGACAATACCGTTATAAGCGTGATAGCGGACACAAGTACACAAAGCAGCGCCACAACCTGCGAAACGCGCATTGTCCCGAGCATCAGGCTGTCGGTGCGAAGCCCCTCGATGAGGAAGCGTCCAATGCCGTACCATCCTATATATATAAGGCCTATCTCACCGTCGAAGCGGCGGCGCCGCGTAAACCACAGGATAAACAAAAATCCCAAAAGGCACCACATGCTCTCGTAGAAAAACGTGGGGTGCACGGGCATATCCGGCTGGATTTGAAATCCCTGCGCCGTGAGCTCCCGCATGTTCTGCCTGAGGTACCACGCGATTGACGGCGAAGTCATGCCCCACGCAGCCTGCGTGTTTGCGCCGAAAGCCTCCATATTCACAAAATTCCCCCAGCGCCCGATCATCTGCCCGAGTATGATGCCGCCCGCTGCAAGGTCAAGCATTGGCAACAGCTTCACGCGCCTTAATTTGCACAGGAAAACCGCTGCAATCACGCCTCCCGCTAGACCGCCGTAAATCGCGATACCGCCCTCGCGTATATTGAACACGGACATAATGTCCCGGCTGTATGTATCCCACCTGAACATCACGTAATATAGCCTTGCGCCGATAATCCCGGCCAAAACGCCACCCAAGACGACGTCCATTACGCGGTCGCCGTCAAGCCCGAACACCTTCGCGCGCAGCAGCACATACGCCGCAGCCGCCAAAAATGCCACGGCGACGATGATTCCATACCAGTAAATCGGGCTGTCCCCGACGGTGAACGCGACGCGGCTTATCTCAAACTCAAGCCCCAGCCCGGGGAAAGATAATGCTTCTGCCATTTTTCATTGCCAATCCTTTCAAAGGCGGGAGTTTATACCGCCCGCCTGTTCATGTTATCGCTCGATACCGTCATTCTTCTTGCATGACGATCGATATGGCGCTTTTTGATACGTCAAAATTTGTTTTAAAGCGCAGCTCAAGCTCATCCTTTCGGATATCCGCCGCGGCTTCAAGTATAGAATACATGTCCATACCTGCAAAGTGCGCCGCAACCATGACCCCCGCGATGGAATCCACCTTGCCGTACATGCCGACGTATCTTCCGTAAACCGCCTTTTTCGCCATATCAAAGGTTTTTTGCGGAATCCCGCTCTTTTGGATTTTGACAATCTCTTTTTTGATTTCATCAAATACCTTATCGGGGTCGCGGCTTTCGCCCGAGAAAAAGCAAAGCGAATAATCGCGGCTTGAAAGCGCTTCGTCCGAGAAGGTATGGTTTATGAGCCCCTCGTCGTAAAGCCTTCGGTAAAGCGGCGACGCTTCGCCGCCTATGATCTCAAGCAAAACCTCGTCGAGTATCTGCCCGGTGACGTTCTCGTACTCAGTCCCCGCCTTGCCTTTAAACCCAATCTGGAACATCGGCAGCGATACGGGCAAATGCTGCACTACCCGGGTTTCACGCACCGTTTCCGGCTCCTCGAAAACGCCGCGGGTGATTTTGATTTGAGGCGCCGGCTTTAATAGCTTATCGGCCGCTTTGAGCACGGTATCAGGCTCGAAATTTCCGGCAACCGCCAGCACCATGTTGTTAAGGTTATAAAACGTGTTATAGCACCGGTAGAGTAAATCCGCGTCAATCTCGGCGATGGATTCGACCGTCCCTGCGATGTCGATCCTTACGGGGTTCTCGTGGTAAAGCGCTCCTAACAGGTTGAAAAACACGCGCCAGTCCGGAGCGTCTTCGTACATTTTGATCTCCTGCCCGATGATGCCCTGTTCCTTATGCACGGTCTCGGCGGTGAAATACGGATTCATCACAAGCCCCATGAGTATCTCTATCGATTGCTCAAAGTTCTCGGAGCATGAAAACAGGTACGCGGTCCTGTCAAAGGATGTGTACGCGTTCGCGGAAGCGCCTGTTCTTGCGTAGAGGGAAAAGGCGTCGCCCTCCTCGCTTTCAAACATCTTGTGCTCCAAAAAGTGCGCGATGCCTGCGGGAACGTCCGTGAAGCCGTCGTCGTCGCCGGTTTTAAACCGCGTATCGACAGAGCCGTATTTTGTTGCGAACAGCGCGTAGGCGCTGGAAAATCCGGTCATCGGGTAAAGCAGGATGGTAAGCCCCGACGAATGCGTTATTTTTGTGTACGCTTCATTTAACCGCTTTGATTTTATAACCTTTCGCATGTTAACCTCCCTGCCTTTCTTCCGCCGTTCCGGTCAGAAAATACACCGTGTCAAGGGTTACGGCCTTCGCCGCGTCGATGACGTCTTGTCGCGTCACCGCGTCGATGTTCTTCACGTCGTCTTCAGGCGGGATGTTCTGACCGCGTAAAATCTGGGCCATGTACCATCCCTCGATCGATGCGAGCGAATCGGTCGTCGCGCGTATGGAGTTGTTGACGAGCAGCTTTGTGTTTGTAAGCTCCTCATCTGAAAACTGCCCGTTTTGTATCGCTGAAAGCTGCGCCATGATCTCATCCTGAGCCTTTTGCTTGTTTTCGTATTCAATGCCGCTATCGACAAGCAGCAGCTTTGTCGCGACATCAAACCGCGCGGCGCAGTAGTAGCAAAGACTCAGGCGCTCACGCACGTTTTGGAACAGCTTTGAAAACGGAGTTCCGCCGAACAGCGCCGTGAAAATCCTCGCGGCGTTTACCTGCTTTAGATTTTCGTAAAGGCCTGTCCGCATGCCCATCACAAGCTTTGACTGGGATAATTCCATTGTCTCGGTATGCTCGCTTACCTTGTCGGCTTTCGCGCGGAGCTTTACAAGCTCGTATCCGAAGGAATCGCGTTCAAGGCCGGAAAACCGCTCGGTAAAAACCTTTTCCGCGGTAACCGGGCTGCCGGAGCCTGTGAATATGATCTCAACCGCCGCTGTTTTTAAAAGCATTTGGTATGCCTGAAACGCCGATTCCGGCGTAATTTTCTCGGCTTCCGCGCGGTAGCCGTAACGACGCACCGCAACCGGCTCGCCCTTACACATGAACTGCATACACTGCGAGATCGCGTACCCGCGCTTTTCGTTTATCAAAGACTCAATCGTGTCGATGATATACTGTTTTTCGGACTCGACGTCCTCTTTGTGGAACACGCCGTTTTCATCGAGCTTCGGGTCAAGGGCGACGCTTGCCAGAAGCTGTGCGCACGCGCCCGTGATATCCTCGCCGCAAAGCGCGAAGCGGTCGTCGATTCCGCGTATGGAAACCTCGATAACCTGATACCCGCTGTATTTGCTCACGTCGGCGTGAAGCGCCGCCCCATACAGCTCGGAGAGTTTCTCGTTTAAGGCGGTGAAGTCCGGGTATTCGCGGCAGCCCTTTCTGAGTATGAACGGCACGACGGCGTTCCCCGACGCGGTTTCTCTTGACAGCGGAGTGACAAAATTCACGCTTAGCCGGTTGTGCTTGAATTTTTCATCGATTATGCTGCTAAAATGGATTTTATCTCCGATTTCTTTTCTGATAAGCCTTTTACCCATCGCTTCATCTCCTTAATTTTTCCATATATCTAAGATTGTACCACAAAGAGGGGCAAATTTCCATATCTTTATCATTGTGTTTTTTCCGCTATGAATTTTACGTCGTGACGCTTGCCGTCAAGCGGAATCCTTTCAGCAGGAGCGCCGTCTAAAAGCATTTCCTGTTTTTCGCCGCGCAAAAAGGATATCTCAAGCGGCGTGCCGCAAACGCTCGCCGAAAGCTTTGCTTCATTCCAGCCAGACGGCAGCTTTGGCTTTAATACCGCGTAACCGCCGCATAATTTAAACCCGAGCAGGTACTCGAGCACGGCGCGGTAGTACCAGCTCACGGCGCCTGTATAGATGCTCCAGCCGCCGCGGCCCTCCGCGTTTTTGTTGGTGTAAATATCGGCCGGCATGTAATACGGCTCAAGCTTGTATTTTTCCATCAATTCCGGGAACAGCGCCCTGTTCGCCGGGTTGAGCATTTCGATTATTTTAAAGCCTTCATCGGTCTTGCCCCATTCTAAAAGCGCGATTGCAAGCCACACCGCCGAATGTGTGTACTGACCGCCGTTCTCGCGTATTCCCGAAGGGTACGCCTTTACATAGCCGGGCTGTTCCCGGCAGTGCTGGAACGGCTTCGTAAACAGCTTTACAAGACGCAGGTCCTTTGACACAAGCTCGGACACGGCGCTTTTAAGTCCCGTGTCTACACGGTCCTTGTCGGGCATTCCGGCCAAAACCGCAAACGCCTGAGGCAGGAGGTCGATCCTGCATTCGGAGCTGTCGCGGCTTCCCATGCGCTCGCCGTTGTCGTAAAACGCGCGGACATACCACGCGCCGTCCCAGCATCGGATATCCACCGCCTTTTTAAGCGACTGCGACCATTCTAAATATTTTTCCGAGAGCTCGGATTTCCCGCGAATAACGCATATTTTCGCAAATTTCTCAAGCGTCTGCGACAAAAACAGCGCAAGCCACACGCTAGTGCCGCGCCCGCCTAAGCCCACGGATGAAAAACCGTCGCACCAATCGCCGCAGCCGATGAACGGAAGCCCGAATTCGTCAACGTTATAGCCTTTTTCAAGTGCCCTGACGCAATGGGAGAATACATCCTCTATAACATCGGAGCGCTTTGGCGAAATATATTTTTCGTTTTCATTCGGGCGCAGAGGCTGTGCGGAAAGATACCGCACCGGCACCGATAATATCTCAATGTCGCCGGTTTTTTCAATGTATTCGGACACGACATACGCCAGCCACAGCAGGTCGTCTGAAAACCGCGTGCGCACGCCTTTGATGCCTCCCGCGGATTTCGGAAGATTATGCCACCAGTGCAGCACGTCGCCCTCCTCAAACTGCGCGGCGCAGCAGCGGATGATGTGCCGTCGCGCAATCTTCGGCCCGATGAAAACGTATGACGCGGCGTCCTGAAGCTGGTCGCGGAATCCGTATGCGCCGCCGCACTGGTAAAATCCGCAGCGGGCGAGCATTCTCGCGCCGTAAATCTGGTGTACCGCAAACCCGTTTAGAAACGCGTTAAGGTGTTCGTCGGGAGTTTCGAAGACAAAACTGTTTTCAGGCTCGTAAAGCGCGCCCGTTTCGGCCGGGACAAACAACGCGGCGCTTTCGGTTTTACCGAAGCTGAGCGCAAACCTGATCGTCTCGGAGCTATACGGGTTTAGCTTTACAGGTATGATAACTGCGGCGCACGTGTCGTTTTGCGGCGTTATAGACGTTTTATCCCATTTCCCGCATAAGAACGCGGCGCGGTCGTTTATTAAGACCGGCGCGGTCCCGGCGGCTCTAAGGCGGCGGAGCGCGGCGAAGCCGCGCACGGCTGTGCCGTATGGGTTTTGCATTAAAAGTCCCGCGTCTGTTTGCCGCACTGAGATATGCCGCGCCGTATCGCGTGAAACGCCTAAAACCGGTTCAAT
Organism: Oscillospiraceae bacterium; assembly: GCA_009777635.1. Classification (GTDB taxonomy): domain Bacteria; phylum Bacillota; class Clostridia; order Oscillospirales; family Ruminococcaceae; genus WRAV01. The sequence continues at coordinate 46,620 of WRLK01000011.1, forward strand.
ATAATACGCGGCATGGCACTTTATCGCCGCATTCGTGTTGTTGTGCAGTTCAACGTCCACAAGCTTCATGAATCCTTTGGGCGCAACGCTCACCCGCACCTTTGTCGAGAGCTTTTCCGTTGTGCCGTCATAAACCGCGTCATGCACCGAAAAAGACGCGCGGGCCCCCTTCACAAGATTGTGGTATCCGCCTTCTTCCTTCAGAATCAAAAGCTCGCCTGTGTTATCCGTGCAAATGTCGTTATACCAAGGTGTGAGCTTGTTTTCACGCGAGCTTGACGCCCATGTAAACCCAAGCGCCGAATCGGAGACGAGCGTGCCGAAAACCGGGTTCGCAAGCACATGGCAGAACGGAAGCGGCGTCTTGCGCGATACATAAAACTTACCGTCCTTGAACACGCCGCCGTTCACCTCTATCCCGCGCGGAAGCCCCACCGGAAATACAGGCTTGATTTTCACCGGATGATACTGAAATTCCGGTAACGGTACAGGTTTTTCTGTTGCGGTATGCCTTGCGGTCGAGCGGAGAAGCGTGAGTATCTCCGCCTGAAGCGCTGATTTTTTTAAAAGGAAAATCCCGCCCCGCGCGCCTAAGATACTCGTCACGCTGTATTTTTCGATCAAAGCCGTCAGACTTGAGAGCACCGGCTCGTCTTCGTATACGATACACAAATCAAACTCCACGCTCAAGCTTCTAAGAGATGAATGAATCTTGATATAAGAAACCGGGGCGGTCTCGTCAAAATCCGCATCAAGCTCCATCAGTGCGATTGGCGCGTCGCCTGAAATCCCGGCGCCCCAAAGCCCGCTCTGCCCTAAACCGTTTTCGGATTTCGCCTTTAAGTTTTCCTCACAGCTTGCACGCGTAAACAACAGCTGCCCTAGCATGGAGCCGCTCATCCTGCTCTCGAGCGAATCGCCCAATAACGGTGATACGGCCGCGTTTTCAGGCTCCATCAAGCCGGATTTGCGCATGGAAATAATCGCGGCGGCGCCCTCGGCCTCCGTCCTTGTCGCGGCAAGCAGCACCGTCGCCTGCTGCTGTGAATTCGCGCCGATCGTAAGGGAAAATTTAAGCGCACAGCACGCATCGGGCACTCCCGCCGCATGGCCTTTATATTCCTTTTTATAAAAATCAAGCAAATCGCTCATTCCGTTCGGAGCGCTCATCAGGTTTTCGCGCGCCGTCTCAAACGAAAAATCAAAATCGTCCTGCAAAAACCCGACAGTCAAAAATAAGTCCGAGCCGCCGTCGCGGTTACGGCGCGTATACGTCAGAGTTTTAGAGTCCCGGTCGTACTTCGACGTCACAAAAAGCTTGGAATACGCAGGATGCGCGGCGTAATCGCAATAACCCGACAGCACAGGCTCAAAATAAATAAGAACCTCCACGTTTTTTTTGCTTTGCGAATTGTTTTTTATGACGATTTGCCGCTGTTCGCACGAGATTGTAGGATGGATCATGCACCGCATCCCGACTTCAAGCTGCTTTTTAGACGAAATATATGTGACGCTGCGTTCATCCTGTTCCACGCGGTAATCCGCGCTTTTATCGTAAAACGGCGCCTTCGTCGCGGATATGACTTCTCCGCCGCAGTAAACAAGCGCGAAAAATCCCTGCGCCCGGCGGAGCAGGTCGCCTTCCCGGCGCAAAAGGTCAATGCCGCCGAATTTGAGATAGCCCGCTCCGCTGTCCGTTAAAACGTCGGTAATCTCGCCGTTTGTGAGGATATAACACCGCGGAGACTGCGGATAAATAATTTCGGTGGCTTCCTTTATTTTCGGGCGCTCATGCTTTTCGCCGCGCCCCTCGGTATTTTTCATTTCATCGTAAACCACCGTGTTCTTCGCGATTTTTTCCTGCAAAAACTCGACGGCCGATTTCATGTCATTGTCTTTCATAAAGCGTTCCTGCATCCGGTTTTCAAACAAGGCGTTGCAGCTTGCAACCATGCTCATGCCGATGTGGTGCGCCATGTAACTGCGGGTAACGCAAAGGGCGCCCGCCCCCACGCGCCCCGCCGTAAAATCAACGGCCTCAAAAAAACCGTAGCGACCGTAAACTCCGAGTTCACGCAGCTTTTTTAAGTTCTGCATGGATGAGTTCGGGTTTTGCGGAATCGTGATAAACGTGGAATACGGCGAGATCACAAGCTCACGGTCAAGGTACCGCTTTACGCCCAGCTTGCCGACACCGTGGGCTTTATACTGATAGTTTAAATTGTTGTCGAACGCGTAAAACGCGCTTTCGCTTATGCCCCACGGCACGTTTTGCGATTTAGCCCGCTTTTTCTGGCAATATAAGCAGTATGTGAGCGCCTCGCCCAGCAGCGAGCCGTCGTATACAGGGAGTAATAAATGTGGCATATAATATTCAAACATTGTGCCTGTCCAGCTTACCGCGCCCGCGTAGGAGCCTGAGCGCGACATCGTTCTGTTAAGCGCTCCCCAGTGTTTTTTGCCGACGATTTTTCTCGCGAGCGCAAGGTAGCTTGTAAGCCGCGCCTCGCTCATCAAAAAGTCGTAGTAGGAATCCACAAGCTTTCCGCTTTCGACGTCATACCCGATTGAAAATAATTTCTTGCGCTTGTCGTAAAAAGCTGTCAAATCCGCCTGGTCTATGAGCTTCTCGATTCTTGAGATAAGCCCCGCAAACCTGCGCTTTTCGGCGGTAAACTCGCGCAGGCCCTCCTTAAGAGCCACTAGACACGCGATGAAGTTTCCGCTGTCCACCGTCGATACAAACTCGGGCTTTAACGTGTCAAGCGTGTTTGTGTCATACCAGTTGATCAGGTTTCCGTGCCACGTTTTAAGCTTCTCAACCGTGCCGATTGTGCGCTCAATCCGTGTGTAAAGCCCTTTCGTATCGATGAAGTCAAGGTCACGCGCCGCTAAAACGGAAAGCAGCAGCATGCCGATATTCGTGGGCGAGGTGCGCGCCGCCACGCGGAACACCGGCGACTGCTGGATGTTATCGGGCGGCAGAAAGTTGTTTTCCCGGTTTGCGAAATCCTCATAATACCGCCACATAGCGGCGTTGTAAGACACAAGGGCGTCGCGGTCTGCACTTGACAGCTTGCGCTTTTCCTCCTCGGTGGGACGCGCCGTGTAATACGCAACCGGCATGACAAGCGCAAACGCAATCCCGAGCAGGGAAAGCGTGCTGTTCGGCGTTAAGAAAAAATACAGGATACCGAAAATCTCCGGCAGGAAATACCGCTTCGCGACGACCGCCACCGAAACTTTGCGCATATCGCTTTGCGCCGCGGTAGTCCACTCCAGCAGTTTTTTGCGCGTGACAAACGAGCGCCAAAGCGAGCGGAATATCGCGTCAAGGGACGAAAACGCCTGCGCCGGAAGCATGATCAGAAAAATCAGCGCCTGACCTAAAAGCTCAAGCGTGTGCGGCAGCGTCCTTGTGAAGAATTTGCGCGACAGCGTGAAAAAGCCTCCCGTCAAAAGCGACGAGACAGCCGCCCAGATTGACGCAAGCGTTACCGCCATCGTACCGGACAGCGCCAGTATCAGCGACGCCGCACGCGGCATAAACACGGCTGCGACGATGCAGAAAAGGCTGATTACGGGTGTTGCGGACCGTCTTAAATTATCGAACATCTTGTATTTTGAAAGCGCGTTCACCGGGTTTTCGTAAACCTTGCCGTCAACCTTGTAGCGCTTTCCGATAAACCTGATATTCTGCCAGTCGCCGCGCGTCCAGCGGTGAAGGCGCGAAATCCATGCAATCATGTTGGAGGGCGTTCCGTCGGTCATCTCGACGTCGGAGACGAAGCCCGCCCGCAGGTACGCGCCCTCTAAAATATCGTGGCTTAGTATCTGGTTTTCCGGAAACCGGTCGTTTAAAACGGCGTAAAACGCGTCGATATCGATGAGCCCCTTGCCCGCGAAAATACTTTCCCCGAACAGGTCCTGATAAAAGTCTTTGTCGCGGGTGTCGTATGCCGTGACGCCGCCGCATCCCGACAGCACCCTCGAAAAAGCCGTGGCTTTCGCCGAGTTGAGGTCGGCGCTCATCTTCGGCGTGAGTATCCCATACCCGCGCGTTACGATCCCGTTTTCCCCGGTCACCGGGGCGTTGAGCGGGTGGATCGCCGCGGATACCAGCGTTTCGGCGCTTTCGTAAAGCATGTTGGTGTCGGAGTCAAGCGCTATGATATAGCGGATTGACGGGCAGACTTCGCGGTCCCCCACAAAGGTATGGACAGACGTCTTCTCGCCCTTTAAAAAGCGGATAAACTCGGTGATTGCGCCACGTTTTCGCTCCCACCCGGAATATTTTTTCTGTGTCTTGTTAAACACGCGGCCGCGCAAAAACAGCATAAACCGCCCATTGTACCGCGAGTTTAGCCCCTCGACTACCTTTTTCGCGGCCTCAATCTGCGACTCGTCCTTTTCATCGACGGGGAAATCCCACTCCTTGAAATCCGCGAGGATACAGTAATACAAATCAGGGTCGGAGTTTGAAAAATAAAGCTGTAAAAGCCTTTTTTCAAGCGCGGGGGCGTCGGCTGCTTTCGGCAGAAGCGTGGATACCAGCACGACGGTTTTCGGTTTGTCGGGGATTTTTAACAAATCCATCCGCGGGATGAAGTCCACGTCGACGCCTGCGAGCGCAAAGCGTGAAAGCGGCGTTCTGAAGACCTCCCAAAGCGGAAAGTAACACAGCAACCCGACCATAGCGTTGCGTGTTAAAATCCCCGCTAAAACGCTCGCCAAAAGCGGTATCAGCGCCTCCAGCCATAACATGAGCACGCCGCGCCGGTGCCGAAGCGCCCGAAGCCCCGGGTCCCCGACTATGCCGTACCCGATATGATTCTCAAGGGGCGCTTTCGCGTTTTTCGCAAGCTCAAGCTTTTCTTTTGCGGCGCGGCTTTCCGATATATTTTTCTTCGCCGCGATCTCGGCTATCAAATGCCGGTAGTGCTGGCGGCTTTCGGCGCTCATGTTTTCATAGATTCCGGCGGGATCGTTTAACAGCGTCCTCTCGACCGTGCTGGAATCCTGTACGATGCTTTCAAAATCAACGGCGGACAGCTTTGATATCCCTGTTATGGCATATTTGATTTCCTTTTCCATGCCTGTTTCTATGCACGCGACATAAGCCATGTTTACAAACGCCGCCTTTACCGCGTATGGAATGAACGAAAACTGTTTTTCGCTGAGAGGCGTGGATTTTTGCGTTTCGTTTAAAAGGAATGTAATCGTTTCGTCGCAAACGGGCGGCAGGCATGAAAACAGCGCCGCCTCGACTACGGCATACAGCTTTGCAAGCCCCGGTTTTCCGCCCTTCCGGATAATCGCTCTTATGTCCTTGAGGCTTTGCTTTGTCTCTTTTTCAAGCACATAATAGTTATCGCAAAGCCATTCGTCGACAGGCCGGCGCTCTTCGCTCAGGTTTGCTCTGGCGTAATGCGATTTTAAGCTTTTGATCCGGGTTTTGAGCGTCCTTAGCACTTTCTCGATCGATTGGAAATCCTTCTTTGCGAGCGCTTCCTTTACTGCCGCATCAATACAGGAATAATCTATTTTTTCTATCATCTTCGCATTCCTTTTCTTACATTCTAAATCTATATTGTTGCCGTAGGTTGACACAATAATTCAAACAGTGCCCGGCATTGAAAAATTCCATAATAAATAGTAAAATAGAATCGTAAAGGAGAAATGCATATGTTGCCGATAGAATTACAAAAATACACATCACGGATTAAGGGCCTTGACAAAGACGCAATGGAACGCGCGCGGATAAGGCAGGACAACCTTGCGAAGCCTCCGGGCAGCCTCGGCATGCTCGAGGATATCGCCATTACCCTTGCCGGTATCGGCGGAGGTTTGTATTACGATACAAACAAACGGTGCGTGATCGTCATGTCCGCGGACAACGGCGTCGTTGAGGAGGGTGTATCCTCTGCGCCGCAGTCAGTTACATACGCGCAGACCGTGAATATGTCAAGGGGACTGACGGGCGTCGCCGTTATCGCAAAACAGTTCGGCGCAGATTTAATCGTTGTGGATATGGGCGTTAACGCCGATATCCAATCGCCGCTTATCAAAAACCATAAAATCAGAAAATCCACCTTTAATATCGCAAGGCGAGAAGCCATGACGTATGATGAAGCGCTCACGGCAATCTTAACAGGAATCGAAACCGCCGTTCATGCTGTAAATGACGGCTATACCATGCTCGGAGCCGGCGAAATGGGCATCGGGAATACGACCACGTCAACGGCGGTGCTGTGCGCGCTTACGGGCATAGAGCCGGAGCGGGCCGCCGGAAAAGGCGGGGGCCTTACCGAAGATGCGTATGAACGCAAGCTAAAGGTCATACGCGCGGCGCTTTATAAAAACAAACCGGACCCGCGTGATCCGGTCGATGTATTGTCCAAAGTCGGCGGGTTTGACTTAGCGGCGATGGCGGGGGTCTTTCTTGGCGGCGCGTACATGCGCGTGCCGGTCGTCATCGACGGGTTTATCTCCATGGTAGCGGCGCTTTTAGCGGCGAGGCTCTGCCCCGCCGCCGAAGCGTTCATGTTTGCGTCACATTCGTCGTTTGAGCCGGGCTTTTTGCATGCGGCAAACGCGCTTGGCAAAAAGCCGTGCTTAAACCTCGGCATGCGGCTTGGCGAGGGCAGCGGATGCCCGCTGATGTTCGCGGTCATCGACGCCGCCTGCGCCGTCATGAAAAATATGGCAACCTTCGAGGAAGCCCGCATCGACGACGGGTATCTGGATGAGATCAGACGCGGCGACTGTTTCACGGTTGCAAATGTATGAGAATTTTTATATCGGGCGGCGTGAAAAACGGAAAATCCTTTTACGCCCAGCGTTTGGCAAAAGCGCAGCAGACTAACGGGCTTTACTACATAGCAACGATGCGGCCCGCCGACTCGGAGGACGACGAGCGCATCGTACGCCATCTTAAGGACCGTGACGGCTGGGGCTTTGCTACGGTAGAGCAGCATGCGGATATTGAGCGGATACTAGAAAAGTGCGATTGCGGCGGCTCGTTTTTGCTTGACAGCGCAACGGCGCTTCTTGCAAACGAGATGTTCCGCGCAAACGGCAGCGTAAACGAAAATGCCTGTGAAAAGATAACTTCAGGGCTTTCAAAGGTTTTGTCGCAGATTGAAAATATCATAATCGTGTCCGATTATATTTACAGCGACGCCATTGCGTTTGATGCGTTAACTGAAAAATACCGCGGATCCCTTGCCGCGATTGACCGTTTTTTGGCGGCAGGGTGCGATATTGTTCTTGAAATTGTATATTCAAATGTGATTGTACACAAAGGAGCGGAAAAATTTGCTGCGATATTTTAAAGGCTTTTATATGGCTCTTGGAATGTTTTCAGCGATCCCTCTGCCGCGACGCTCGTGGGACGATAACTGCAAAAGCCTGCTGCTGCCCTGTTTTCCGCTTGTAGGCGCCGTTATCGGCGGGTTGTGGTGGGGCCTTGCGGAATTGATAGCATGGGGTAGGTTAGATCATCTCGTCGTTATGGCGGCGGTACTCGCGCTTATCCCGTTTTTCCTGTCGGGTTTTTTGCATCTTGAGGGGTATATGGACACCTGCGACGCTATCCTCTCACGCCGCCCCCTTGAGGAAAAGCTGCGTATACTCAAGGACCCGCATACGGGCGCTTTTGCGGTCATCACGCTCGCCGTTTTGTTCCTGCTGCAATTTTCAGCAATGTGCGACATCTGTTTCGACCGTTGGGACTATGCGCCTTTTGCCGCAATCCCGGTTCTTTCAAGGTGCTGCTCCGCGCTTGCGTTCATGTGCTTAAAGCCGCTGCCGCAAAGTGAGTACGCAAAAATATACCTTGAAAACGCAAAATCGGCGCATAGGGTTTTTGTTATCATCATCGCCGTGGCGGCAATCATGTTCCTGTTTTGGTGCACGGGTTTTTCAGGGCTTGTTATCGCATCGGCGGTTATGCTGGGCTACGCGGCGGCGATGTGGGCGGCATACAGGGAATTGGGAGGCGTTTCCGGTGATTTGGCGGGGTTCGCCCTTGTCATAAGCGAGCTGTGCGGGCTTATGGTGTTCACGGTGGCCGGATAATTTATAAAAGGAATGTCGAAAATGTTTTTGATAATTGGCGGGGCGTACCAGGGGAAGCTCAAGTACGCGTTTGAGCGGTTTCATTTTACCGAAAGCGACGTTTACAGGTGCAGCGAAGGTGACAGAAAAACACCGCGCGGCAAAGTGGTATACGGGCTTGAGGATTGGATTCTCGCGCTTGTTAAGGCGGATATGGACGTTGCTGAAAAGGTTCGTGAGTTTATCGGCCAAAACACGGACGCCGTCGTAATATGCCGTGATATTTCCTGCGGCGTTGTCCCCACCGACGCCGTTCTCAGAAAATGGCGCGAGGATGTGGGACGATCCCTTACAGCGCTGTCGAAGAACGCATCGGAAGTCATCCGTCTGTTTTGCGGGATACCGACCGGAATAAAGTAATACTGATGTTTTATGGCCGGCTGTTTTACGCCTTTCCCTTGCATCCGCAGACGGTTATCCTTTCTATTACAAGCTCTTTCACGGCCTTTCGCGCGGCGTCGCCGTATTTCTTGGGGTCTAAGCAATCAGGGTTCGCTATAAGGTATTCCCTGACGGCTGTCGTGTAAGCGACACGAAGCTCGGTCGCATAATTTACCTTGCTTATTCCGCGGTCGATGCAGTCGCGTATAACGTCGTCGGCAATACCGGACGCTCCGTGCATTACAAGCGGGACAGAAAGCTTTTCTTTTAATATGGATATTAATTCCGGCTTTAAAACAGGCGTCGTTTTGTATATCCCGTGGGATGTGCCGATGCCGACCGCCAGAGAGTTAATGCCGGTTTCAGCTACAAAACGCACGGCTTCGTCGGGGTCGGTGTACTCGCAGCCGCCGCTTACAAGGTCGTCCTCCTTGCCGCCCACGCGGCCAAGCTCCCCCTCAATAGGGATTCCCGCGCTTTTGCAGAGCTCCGCCGCCCTTTTTGTGAACGCGATATTTTTATCAAGCGGAAAATGCGAGCCGTCCATCATGATGGAGGTGTAACCGGAACGCAGGGCTTCCTCCGCAAGTTCAAAGCTGTCTCCGTGGTCGAGGTGCACCGCGAACGGAATTTTTGATTTTTTCGCCGCCGCGATGGCGTTTGCGGCAAACAAATCCGTGGTCGCGTATCGGATCGTTGACGGCGTCGTCTGTATGATAACGGGAGCGTTCATTTCCTCCCCCGCTGATATGACGGCCTGGATCATCTCCATGTTTTCACAGTTGAAGGCGGCGACGGCATAACTGTTTTCCCGCGCCCTTAAAAGCATGTAATCTGTAGTTGTAAGCGGCATTATCTTCACTCCTTTTTGTTTTTCTGCTTTTGACTAAGCCTCTTGCTTATCCCCTAGTGTTGTGACCGGTCACAACACCAGTATACTGCATAATTCACAAAAAGAAAACCCCGGCCGCGATGATTCACCGCATAAGCCGGGGATATGTTCTTGCCGCATCAGGCAGGCGGGAAAAAGCACTCCACCGCCGTCCCTGTTCCGGTATCGCTTGAAACCGCGACCCTGCCGCCGTGATACTCCGCAATATGTTTTACGATAGAAAGCCCAAGCCCCGTGCCTCCCGTCTGCTTTGAGCGGGATTTATCAGCGCGGTAAAACCTCTCAAACACGCGGCTTTGGTGTTCCTTTGGAATGCCTATGCCCGTATCGGATACGGTTATTTTATAAAGCCCGTTATCCCTTCGCAGCAAAACGGTAACCGAACCGTTCTCCTTGTTGTACTTGATCGCGTTGTCGATAAGATTATACAAAAGCTCGTCAATCATCTGCCTGTTTGCCGTGATATGAAACCGCTCGCCCGTTACATTGACGTTAATACGCTTCTCATCCGCCTTTTGCCGCAAAACGTCGATCACGGATTCTGTGAGCTCGTACAGATCAAAGCTTGTATATTCCGCGATTATTTCACCTTCGTCAAATTCCGACAGCTTGATAATGTCCTCAATAATATTCACAAGCCGCTTTGCCTGTACGGATATTTTCCCGGCGAACGCTTTTATATCTCCCTGCTGCGCCATGCCGTTTTCTATCATCTCGGACAGCGCTAAAACCGTGGTCAGCGGTGTTTTGAGTTCATGCGATACGTTTGCGGAAAACTCCCGGCGCTGTTTTTCCGCTTCATGCTTCTCCGATATATCGAGCAAGAAAATTACGCCGCCGTTTATTTTACCGTCATTGTAAACGCAGCTGAAATATACGCTGTATATTTTGTCCGCCCTCTCATAAATGATTTCATTGTCGGCGCCGGACAAGCATTTTTTAATCCCCGCGTGAAATTCCACGTCACGGCAGATGTGCAAAATGTTTTTCCCGGTTATATCCCCTTCGCGGAAAATATCCGACGCGCTTTGGTTGACCGTGAGCATCACGCCTGCTTTATCGATCAGTATGAGCCCCTCTTTCATGTTGCCGGTAATGGCTTCGATCGTATCGGCGCGGTTTTTCAGCATGGCAAATTGCTCGTTAAGCTCGCCTTTCTGCTGGTCTATCTTTTTCACATAAGGCAGAAGCTCGTCGTATACGTTTGAGTTGTCGCCGTCAAAATCTATGCTGCCCAGCGGATCGATTATATTCCTCGTAAGCCTTCGGGCAAGGGTATTCGCGATTAGCAGGACCACCGCCGTCACGGCTGCAATCGCGGGAATGACCGATAAAAACACCCCGGCGATGCGGCTCATCGTCTTTGAGACGCGAAGCACATTGCCGTCCTCAAGCAGTATTGCATAGTAATATGTTTCCTCGCCCAACGTGCTTGAGTAGCGCATCGCTTCGCCGCGCCCCGTTTCAAGGGCCTGCCGGAATTCCTCCCTGTCGCCGTGGTTCGCAAGCAAGCCTGCGTCCGTTTTATTATCGAGCAGCACCGCGCCGTCGGGCGCTATAATTGTTATGCGCGCGGCGTCGTTGCCGTAGTTTAAATAATCGGAGAAGCCCTCCGCGTTAACGGCTTGATTCAAAAGGTCGGCGGCAAGGCTTGCCCGGTCTTTGACCGCTTCAATTTCCCTGTTCCTTGTAGCGTTATAAAAAACACCGCTCACCGACGCCGACAAAAGCATTGCGCACATCAAAATAATGATGAGGAAATTTAAGTATATACGTTTTTTCACGGCGTCTCACTCTCCAGTTTATAGCCGACGTTGCGTATGGTTTTGATAAGCTTTCCCGCTTCGCCCAGCTTTTGCCGCAGCGAGCGGATGTGCATATCAAGGGTCCGGCTTTCCCCCGCGAAATCATAGCCCCAAACCGCCGTCATAATCTTTTCCCTGTCAAGGGCGATCCCCTTGTTGAGCATCAGGTAATGCAGCAGTTCATACTCCTTATATGTCAGCGTTATGATTGCGCCGTCCACGCTGACGTCGCGCTTTATGCTGTCGAGCAGGATACCCGCGCACTGGAGCCGCTCCTTTCCCGCCATGGGCTCCCCGCTTCTTCGCAGCACGGCCTTGATGCGGGAAATCAGTTCCATGACGCCGAACGGCTTGGATAAATAGTCGTCCGCGCCTAAATCCAGCCCCTTGACCTTGTCGAACTCGCTGCCCTTTGCCGTCAGCATGATGATGGGCAGTGTTTTGGTCTTTTGGGAGTTTCTAAGATTTTTTAGTATGGTTAGACCGTCGTCGCCCGGCAGCATAATGTCGAGCAGTATGAGCGCCGGCATCCCGGCGTCAACGGCTTCAAACAAATCCTCGCCGCACACGAATCCCGCAGCGTCAAACCCGGCGGAATGAAGCGCGTAAAGCACAATCTCGCGGATGTCCTCGTCATCCTCAACGATATAGATTTTCCGCATGGTATCAGCCTTCCTTCTCATGTCTGCCCGTTATGGAAAACACTACCCACTCAGCGATGTTCACCGCGTGGTCGCCTATTCGCTCAAAATATTTCGCAATCATCAATAAATCCATCGCCTGTTCGCCGTATGCGATGTCTGCGCGGATCAGCTCTATCAGGTCCGACCTTACCGCGACAAACAAATCGTCAACAACATCGTCATATTCTATAACCGACCTTGCAAGCTCCAGATTTTTTTTCACGAAGGCGTCGATGCTGTCCGTTACCATCTTCACCGTCGCCTGCGCCATTTGCGGGATATGCTCCAGCTTTTTGACGTATGGCGTACCCGCGAGCATAATCGTAATCTCGGCAATATCGGCAGCCTGATCGCCTATGCGCTCCATATCCGTAATCATCTTAAGCGCCGATGAAACCAGCCGCAAATCCCGCGCTACCGGCTGCTGGCGCAAAAGCAGCTTCAGGCATAACGCTTCGACGTCCTGTTCCTTTTGGTCGATCTCCTGGTCGTATTCAACGACCTTTTTCGCAAGACGTATATCTTGCTCCCGAAGCGCCTGGGTTGCAAGCGCGATGGCGGTCTCTATCAGTGTGCCCATCTCTATGAGCATATTGTTAAGCTGCGATAACTGCTCGTCGAATTTGCTCCGCATCATCCAAACCTCCCGGTGATATAATCCTCGCATCGTTTATCCCGCGGCATTGAGAACACCTGCTCGCTGTCGCCAAACTCGACCAGCTCCCCCAGCAGGAAAAACCCGGTTCTGTCGGAGATTCTCGTTGCCTGCTGCATATTGTGCGTCACGATGACGACGGTGTACTGCTTTTTCAGCTCCATCACCAGATCCTCTATTTTAGAGGTGGAGATGGGGTCCAGCGCCGACGTCGGCTCGTCCATCAGCAGCACGTCCGGCGACACCGACAGCGCCCGCGCGATACACAGCCGCTGCTGCTGGCCTCCCGAAAGCGACAAGGCGCTCTTTTTAAGCCTGTCCTTCGCTTCATCCCAAATCGCCGCGTCACGCAACGCCTTTTCAACGATTTCATCCAGCTTGTATTTTGACCTGATGCCGTGTGTCCTAGGCCCGAACGCGATATTGTCGTATATGCTCATGGGGAACGGGTTCGGCTTCTGAAACACCATACCGACGCGCTTGCGAAGCATATTAACGTCTATATCTTCATAGATGTTTTCTCCATCAAGCAAAAAATCTCCCATGATTTTGCAGCCCTCAATCAAATCATTCATGCGGTTTAAGCTTTTAAGCAGGGTGGACTTCCCGCAGCCCGACGGCCCGATAAAGGCCGTTATGGAGTTTCTCTCAACATCCATCGAAACGTCCTTTAACGCCTTGAAATCATTATACCACAACTCGACATTGCGCAGAATAAATTTATCCATATACATTACCTACCGTACAATTTTCTTTGCCATATATGCGGACATTGCGTTAATCCCTATGACCACGACAAGCAAGACCACCGCCGTCGCGTATGCCTGACCGGTGTACAGCCCTTCGCTTGACAGCGCGTACATGTGTATGGCAAGCGTGCGCCCTGAAGCCATCGGGCTTCCCGGTATCCTTGCGATTGAGCCCGCCGTATACAATAAAGCGGCGGTTTCGCCGACCACCCTGCCTATCGCAAGGATAATCCCCGCGAGTATCCCGGGAGACGCGGACGGCAATACGATTCTGAATACTGTTCGCAGCTTGCCCGCGCCAAGCCCGAACGAGCCCTCGCGGTAGCTGTCGGGAACGGCCTTTAAGCTTTCCTCCGTGGTGCGCATGATCAGCGGCAAAATCATGATGGATAAAGTACACGCACCCGCTAAAACCGACATGCCCCAGCCCATCCAGATTACAAAGAACAGCATCCCGAACAGCCCGTATACGATGGACGGAATCCCCGCGAGCGTTTCGGCGGTCACCCGCACAAGCTTGACAAGCCGGTTGCCGCGCTTTGCGTATTCGACAAGATATATCGCCGAAAACACACCGACAGGCACGGCGATAATAAGCGAGAGCATAACCGTCATAACGGTGGTCACAAGCGCCGGGAACAAAGAGACGTTATCGCTGTTGTATCTAAACGCGAACAGCGACGGCCGTATGTACGGGGCCCCGTTTATCACAATATGTCCGATTATGAAAATCAAAACAAGGAATGTCGCGGCGGCGCACAGCCATGTAAACAGGCTCAGGAATAAATCCGCCGGTTTTTTGCGCAGAAATTTTTTCATTTGGCGCCCCTCCTGTTGATTGCCGAAAACAGCAGGTTTATCAGCAAAATGAATACGAACAATACAACGCCCGTAGCCACCAGCGATTCCCGGTGCAGCCCTTCCGCGTAGCCCATCTCGATTACGACGTTGGCCGTAAGCGTGCGAACACCGCGCAGAAATTCGTTTGGCATGCGCAGAAGCGCCTGGTTGCCCGCCACCATCTTGACCGCCATCGTCTCGCCAATCGCGCGGCCGATACCGAGTACCACCGCCGCCATAACGCCGGATTTAGCGGCGGGAAGCACCACCGCGAACACGGCGCGTTCATGGCTTGCCCCAAGCGCCACCGCGCCCTCGTAAAGCTCGCCGGGCACAGCGCGGAGAGAGGATTCGGTAATACCGATAACGGTGGGCAAAATCATGATCCCCAAAAGGATCGAGGCTGTGAGCATGGAGCTTCCGTTGCCGCCGAACAATCCCCGGACCAGCGGCACTAAAACCACCATGCCGAAAAAGCCGTACACCACCGAAGGGATGCCGGCAAGCAGGTTTACCGTCGGCTTCAGGATTTTGTATAACTGCTTCGGGCAGATTTCCGCCATGAATACAGCCGTGAATATCCCGATCGGCACACCGAACAGGACAGCTCCCGCCGTAACATAGATGCTTCCGATAATCATGGGGAATATCCCGAACGACGGCGGCGTGTCCCTCGGCGACCAGTCCATCCCCAAAAGGAAGTCAAGCACGCCGATCTCCGCCATCGCGGGGACGCCGCCCGCGAACAGGAACACGCATATCAGCCCCACCGCCACAATGGCGGCAAGGGCTGACAGCGTAAATACTCCTTGCATGATTCGTTCGGTTTTTGCAGTGCTTTTAATCATTTCGCGCCGCTCCATGCCGTGATCTCGCCGGTAAAGATATCCTTGACCTGTTCGCTTGTAAGGGCTTCGCTCGGGTTGTCTTGATTGACGATTACGGCGATCCCGTCGATCGCTATGGCCTGATGGTTCAGCTCGGCCATCTCGGCGTCCCGCAAATCGCGGCTTGCCATGCCGATGTCGCAGGTGCCGTCAATAGCCGCCTGCATACCGGCGGAGGAATCGGTAAGGTGCACTTCGATGTCGGCGCCCTCATTGATTTTTTGGTAGGCCTCCACCAAGCGCTCCATCAGCGGGAACACCGACGACGAGCCGCTTATGACCAGCTTGCCGGAGGGCCTGTCGCCGCTGTAGGCCGGGTTGTCCACCACGGTGATGTAGCCGCGCCCGTCAACGACATCCTGTCCGTCTTTAGAGAAGATAAAGTCGATGAAATCCGCGGCAAGCCCGTCGGGCTGGCCTTTATACGCGATGTTGAACGGCCGCGATACAGGATACGCGCCGCTTTTGATATTTTCTACCGTCGGCGCGGCGCCGTCAATGTCAAGGGCTTTTATTGTGTCGTTTAACGAGCCTGTCGATATGTAGCCGATCGCGTAGACGTCGTTGGCTACATTCGTCAAAACGATGTCGGTGCCGTCCGCGATGACGGCTTCCTTTGTGGTCGTGTCCACAGACGAGCCGTCGTCGCCTCTTACCTGTATCCCGAGCAGCTCGATGAAAGCGCCGCGCGTGCCGCTTCCCTCCTCGCGGGATACAACGGTTATTTCTCTGCTCTCATTGAAATTTGACGCTTCCGGCTGCGGGGCTTGCTCCGCGGGCTCGGATTGGGCGGCCGGCGCCTCGGGCTGAGAAACGCCGGCTTGCCCGCCGCAACCGGCAAAAGCCGTAAGTACAAGCGTTAAGATTAAAATCGTCGCGAAAAATCTTTTCATTATATATTCCTCCAAATTTTTGATTACACGCTGATTATAATTTCAAAATGTAAAGACCGAATGCAGGCGCGTGTAAATTCTGTGTAAAATTATATTTGCGGCAATCCCGGGCTGCGCTTCAAGCGGTCTTGTTTTATACCCGGCCTTAGGGTCTTGATATCCCGCGCAGTTTATAGTAAGATATATGATATGATTGTAAGGAGTTGTCTTATGGAAATCATCGTGAAAAAGCCGACGGACTTAGAAAAATCCGAGATGAGCGCCCTGCCCGTATGGGAGTGCGGCGTATCGAAGTTCGACTGGTTTTACGACAGCGAGGAGACTTGCCTGTTAACACATGGCGAAGTCACCGTCACATATGACGGGGGCCGCGTTTCATTCGGCGCAGGGGATATGGTAGTGTTTCCGAAAGGGCTGTCATGCGTGTGGGACGTATCAAAGCCTGTCAGGAAGCATTACATCTTCAAATAAACATAATCAGGGGGGAGAAGAATGCCGGGCCCTGCGAGCATCGTCATCGACAAAGAAAAAATTGACATCGGACTTTTTAAGCAGGCGCAATACAGCCTGCCCGACATCATGCTGTATTTAAATACAGCGATCCCGTTTGTCGCGTTAGTCGACGGCGAGGCCGCCGCGCAATGCCTGATAGAAGACAAGGGATACTACATGGACATAACCCATGTAGCATACCGCGCTGAAGAAACCTTGACGGAGCTACTGATACATATTGAGGAGCATTACAAGGAAGAAAACAAAGCGTTTATCGAAATCGGATGCGGAAACGCCAACATGGATTTGTACGCGCTTTTTCAGCGGATCGGTTTTCGTGTGATTGGAGTAAAGCCTGATTATTTTATTCAAGACACCAAAAAGGTAGAGGTCTTACATGCGATTGCAAATATTGACATGATACGGTTCCGATATAATTTACGGGCAAAGCGGCTGGAAACAATCGGCTCCGACGCTTTGGGAAGGACTTGAAACAAACAACATAGCCGGAGGTAAAAATGAACAACGCGGAAATATTGGCGCATGTAGACCACACGCTGTTAAAGGCAGCGTCTAAATGGGACGAAGTGAAAACGCTGTGCGAAGAGGCGGTGCGGTTTAAAACTGCGTCCGTATGCGTTATGCCGTCATATATAACAAGGATAGCAAAAATGTTTACCGGGCTTAACATCTGTACGGTTATCGGGTTCCCGCTGGGATATAGCGTTTCAGATGTTAAAGTTCTTGAGGCAAAAACCGCGATTTTTGACGGCGCGTCCGAGGCGGACATGGTCGTAAACCTTGGTTTCGTAAAAAACGGCGATTTCGGCGGTGTAACACGTGAAATCGCGGCGGTAAAGGAAGCCTGCGGCGAAAAAATCCTCAAGGTCATCATCGAGACGTGCTATCTTACAAGTGAGGAGAAAATCGCACTGTGCGGGTGTGTAACCGAAGCGGGCGCCGATTATATAAAGACCTCCACCGGTTTCGGAACGGGCGGAGCCACGATGGAAGACATCCTTTTGTTTAAGGAGCACATCGGGCCTGATGTAAAAATCAAGGCCGCCGGCGGGATACGTACCCGGGACGATATGGTCAATTTTATAGAAGCGGGCTGCGCGCGGCTTGGAACAAGCTCTGCGGTAAAGATACTGTCCGGGGAAGAAGCGGGCACATATTAATAAGCACAAATTTCAATCCGTATTTCACTTGCTGTTATCTGCAAGTCAAATAGATTCATAAAGAACCCAACACACAAAACAGGAGGATATGAAATGAAAAAAATTCTTGCATTAATACTGGCTGTGGTAATGGCGTTGGCGGTGACGGCATGCGGAGGCGGCGCGCCTGCCGCTCCGGCGGAAACAGCTCCCGCGGCTGAAGCGGCGCCCGAGGCCGAAGCGGCGCCTGAAGCCGAAGCATCCGGCGGCAGCGACACGTTTGAGCTTGCGCTGATAACGGATCTCGGCACGATAGACGACA